>DATEAJ010000045.1:0-6147 GCA_035288445.1 Nitrosopumilaceae archaeon | reverse complement strand
ACTGGTCGCTATGCATCAGGACAGAAAAGATGCCAGATTTGTGAAATTTTCATAAAATGGGAAGGACTCTGGTGTCCATGCTGTGGATACAGATTGCGAACAAAACCAAGAAACCTAAAATACAAAGCAAAATTGCGTGCTAGAGTTGAAGCTGATTCTCAACTAGAAGCTATTGCTGTAAAGGCTGCGGAAGTAGAAGAGATAGAAGTAGAGGCGGTAGTAAAAAAGCCTACAAAAAGGGCTAAAACTGCAAAGGCTATTGTTAAGAAAGTAACGATGGCGCCGGTAGCAATAAAGGCGTAGCTGACATAGACTATTGATGTCCCAAGTCGGTTATAAGAAAAAAACCGTCAAAGTGGATAATCGGGAATTCTTGGTTCAGGTAGTTCTATTTGATAATGGTAATTTTATTTCAATAACTGAAGGAAAAGAAAAAATTGGTGCTATGGTTGTATCAATTGGTTCTGGACCTCGTACTAGTACAGTAACAGTAATACCATCCAAGTCCGAATCCCTTTTTCTCAAAATGATCTCAGAACGTATAGCCTCAATTATAAACGGAATTTGTATTGTTTCTATTAACACACAAAAAGATCTTGGACTTGAAGATATGAAAATCATTATGAATGAAATAATGGAAATTGTAAAACAATGATGGATCTTAGATCTTACATTGATCAGATAAAAAATCTGAATCAACTTTATGTTATAAAAAAGAAAGTGTCTACAAAATATGAGATTGCAGCTTTGACTGCTAAAGTAGACGGAACAAATGCAATTTTGTTTGAAAACATCAAAGAAAGTAAACTTAGACTTGTAGCAAATTTAGTAGGTACAAGAGCAAGGTTTGCAAAGGCAGTAAACACAAAAGAATCCAATATACATGAAAAGGTGATTTCTGCAATAAAATATGCTAAAAGACCAAAGACTGTTTCTGGAGGGAAATTCATGGAAAACAGGACAAAAGATCTATCTATTTTACCAATAGTGACGCACTTCGATAAAGAACCTGGTCCATTTACCACTTCATCCATAATCTATACCTTAAACCAGGAAAAAAATACTCAAAACTCATCCTTTCACAGATTGATGCCTCTTGATAAGAAGCACTTTTCTGTGCGAATGGTGGAAGGGAGGCATCTACATCGTTCTTTTATGTATGCCAAAGAACATGGAGAGGACCTAAAAGTGGCAATTACAGTTGGTGTACACCCAGCTGTATCGATAGCTGGGGCATACCAAGCAGAATGGGGAGAAGATGAGCTAGAAATTGCAAATGCAATTTTGGGAAATAAACTAACTTTATCAAAGATGCCATATTCCGGTATGAAAGTACCAGCCGGTACAGAAATAGTGATGGAGGGAAAGATCCTCAAAGACAAAACACACAAGGAATGGATGGTTGAAATGCTTAGAACCTATGATTTTAAAAGAGAACAACCAGTATTTGAGCTAGAAAACCTCTACTATAGAAATAACGCTATTTTTCATGACATACTTTCAGGTTATTCTGAACATCGTTTACTAATGGGAATGCCAATTGAAGCTAAACTAAATCGTGATGTTAGAAAATCATTTCCTCAAACAAAAAAAATAGTTATGAGTGATGGAGGTTGCAATTGGCTACATGCTGTAGTGCAGATTACAAAAAAGAAAGATTCTGATGCAAAGAAAGTGATTGAAAAAACATTTGCTACACATAGATCTTTGAAAATGGTAACTGTAGTTGATGATGACATTGATCCTAGTAATGCAGTTAGTGTTGAATACGCAATGGCCACCAGATTTCAAGCTGATAAAGACTTGATCATTATAGAAAAGGTAAGAGGCTCTAGTCTTGATCCATCAAGTGATCAAAAGAACTTGCTTACTGCAAAACTTGGCATTGATGCAACCAGACCTTTATCAAAAAGACCGGAAGGTTTTGAGATTGCTAAAATTCCTAATGAAGATAAAATTTCATTAAAAGATTACCTCTGAATGACTTCATTATATCATTGATCTAAAAAACTACCAAAGTTACAGTGCAGAATCAACCATTAACGCAATAAATAATATTGCAAGATATGGACTAGAAAACTTGAACAACACCCACGATGCCTTTTCAGATGGTTTTGTCAAGACCCAAACGCTAAGAGCAAGCATCAATGCACCAGTTGCTATCGCAGTATAAAGATAAACTTCATGCATTATAGGTTGGTCAATAGTTGTAGTCAAGAAAAACGGTACAATACTAAATAATACCATCATCACTGTAGAACCTGCAATCACTCTAGCTGATGTCTTTTCAGATTGGACAGCTGTCAGCATTGGCACATTAACTTTGTTATAATCTTCCTTAAAGTGCAAAGTAAGAGCCCAAATGTGCATTGGGATCCATATGAATACAAGTCCTGCCATGACAAGTCCAAGATCCCACAGTCCATGCATGGTGACTGCAACATATCCAATCATTGGTGGAGCTCCACCACAAAGTCCTCCTAGAATAATATTGAATCTACTACGTCTTTTTAGGGCATAGCTGTACACTAAAACATTATTTACTAATCCAAATGCCATAAAACCAGTAGCCCAAAGTCCTTGTTCCAAAGTGGTAGTAAATGATATTCCAAATGCGGTACCCAAACTTATTGCAGCTAATACCAAACCAAAATCTCTGGCCTTTTCTGCTGGAAAGATTTTCCTGCTAGGAATCGGTCTGTTTTTCGTTCTTTCCATAATTGCATCAATATCTCTATCATGATAATTAGTTAGGGTATTAGCAGCAGCTGATCCTGCAGCAACACCACTTAACATCAAAGCCCAAGTTATAGGTGAAACTTGAACATTGTAAATATTTGAAGCAGTAACTGTTGCACCAAAAGCAGTAAAAACTAAAAGATACCAAATTTTTGGTTTTGTCAATTCATAATATGTCTTAATTCTTGAACTCGTTTTACTTGTTAACACACTAACTCATCTTTTTTATTCGTTGTTTGATATTTATAGGTTGAAAAATCAAATTAACTCATTACTTGTACGGCATTGGCTTGGCCGTTTTTTTCATCTCGATAAAACTCTCCGAACGTTGTACTCCTTGAATACGACCCAAATTTTCTGATATTAATCTGTGCATTTCGTCTAGATTTTTTGCATACATTGTAACTAAAATATCAAATCTTCCAGTCACTTCAGAAATCTCTCTTACTTCAGGAATTTTTAATAGTTCTTCTATTACATTATCACGAAGCTTTGAATCCATGTTTATTCCGGTTAAAGCCTTTACTGTGTAACCAAGCTCTCTTTCATTTACTACTATAGTAAAACGCTCAATAAGCTTTCTTTTAATCAATCGTTTAATTCTGCTGTATACAACAGATGAATTGACATTAATTTTTTTTGAGATCCTAGGAACTGAGATGTTCGCATCGGCAGCAAGTTCGGAAAGGATTGTCATGTCTAAATCGTCTACTTTTGCCGTTCAAAACACCAATTATTGTGAATAAAAATGGGGTTAATAAAGTTATTATTACAATTTTTCTGTAAATTTTATATCAATTATATCATGCCCTTTTTGTAGAGCATCTCAGCTAAAAGTACGGCTCCTTTTGCAGAACCCATCTTCTCGTTATGAGAAAACAAGACATACTTTATTCCGTTTTCAAAAACAGTGTCTTCACGTAATCTGCCTACTACTGTAGACATTCCACCACTCATCTCTCTGTCTAATCTTGGTTGTGGTCTTGTAGGATCATCATGTACCATGAGATATTTTTCTGGAGCGGATGGAAGGCCTATGACACTTATCTTCTCAGAAAATTCTTGCATGGCTTTTTTTACTGATTCTGGATCTACGTGTATTGCAGTTTCAACAAATACAGATTCCGTGTGTCCATCAATTACTGGTACTCTAGTGCAAGTACAACTCACTTTCATATCGGCAGGTATGATTTTTCCATCAGTTAGTTTACCAAGTATCTTTCCAGTTTCTAGTCTAACTTTCTCTTCTTCTTTTGGAATGTAGGGAATTATGTTATCGGTTATATCTAACGCTGAAACGCCAGGCGATCTACCAGCACCAGACATGGCCTGCATCGATGTCATGATAATCTTTTGTGCTCCAAACTTCTCCAATAAAGGCTTGATAGTTATAGCAAGTCCAGTGGTAGTACAGTTTGGGAGCGGCGCCACAAACCCTTTCCAACCACGGTTTTTGCGCTGTACGTTCAGTAATTCTACATGATCATCATTTATCCCAGGAATAAGTATTGGTACATCTGACTCATACCTATATGCTGAAGATGTACTAATTACGGGCAGATCTTTTGCAAATTTAGTTTCAATTTCACGCGCAGCTTCACTTTCTACTGAACTAAATATTAAATCAAGATCTTCTACTTTGATATCATCCACTGATTCAACTATCATATTTTTGACGTATTCTGGTACCTCTTCTCTTAGGTGCCACTTTAGAATGCCACTATCTGGATCTCTGATAGCATCAACAAACTTTTTTCCTGAAGAACGTTCAGAAGCAGCAATTTGTTTTACCTCAAACCAGGGATGTTTGTTTAACGCTAGTACAAATTCCTGACCTACCGCACCTGTAACGCCTATTATTGCAACTCGTTTCATGCGTAATTTTCTCTTTATACAATTAATAATCCTTTAGCATGAAAACCAAAACACACTAAATCCCAATTACGATATCTCATGATGTGAAATTTAATCTAGAAAGAAACATCTTAAATCACATCACTGTACAGCATGGTGGTATTTATTCAACTGACATGAAACTTGATCCTAAAATTATAGATTTTAGCTCAAATGTAAACCCGCTTGGTTTTCCATACCCAGTAAAAAATGTAATAAAAAAAAATACATCTCTTTTGTCTGTTTATCCTGATCCAAATTCATCAAATCTTAAAGATGACTTGGCAAAGTACACAGGTATTCCAAAAAGACAAATAATTGTAGGAAATGGTGCTACAGAAATAATCTATAATTTCTGTAAAGCCTTTATCAGAAAAAATAATCAAGTCATAATACCAATTCCTACATTTGGAGAATATGAGGCAGCTGCACTATTACATGGAGGACATATCTCTTATCTTAAAACAATGAATCTGAATGAAAAGGTCTCAGAACTGCAACATATGATCACAAAAAACAACTTCATTTTTCTCTGCAATCCAAATAACCCTACTGGTTCCCTAGTAAAAAGAAAAAACATATTGAAAATTTTAGAAACAGCATATGACAAATTTGCATTAGTGTTTTTAGATGAATGTTTTATTGAACTTGTACCAGAGTCAAATGAATCTCTTATATTGAATCTAAAAGAATTTGATAATCTCTTCATCCTACGATCTCTTACCAAATCATTTGGATTGGCAGGACTTAGAATTGGTTACGGCTTGGGCAGCAAGAAGATGATCGATGTGCTAACACGAATAAAGACTCCATGGAACGTAAATGTCTTGGCTCAAAAAGCGGCAAGTGCAGCACTTTCAAGCAAATCTCATCTCTACAAAACAAGGAAATTGATAAAGAATGAACTCACTTTTCTAACCTCTTCTATATCAAAAATTAAGAACTTTTCATGTTATCCTTCATCAACTAATTTCATTTTACTTGAATCAAAAATAAACTCAAAAACTGTTCAAAAAAAACTTATAAAGAAAAAACTGTTGGTACGAGACTGTAGCACTTTTCGTGGGCTTGACAATAAATTCATACGAATTGCGGTTCGTACACACAAAGAAAATATGAAACTTGTAAAAGCATTGGAAGAGATATGATATGACAAAAACATTGATGATACAAGGAACTTCGTCGGGTGCTGGTAAAACAACACTTGTCACTGCCTTATGCAGAATATTTGCAAATTCTGGATACCGAGTGGCTCCGTTTAAATCTCAAAACATGTCATCATATTCATACAAAGAAGACAATTTTGAAATTTCACGAGCACAGGCAATACAAGCAATCGCAGCAAGAACAACAATAGATCCACGCATGAACCCAATTCTTCTCATTCCCCTTGGTAGCTATAGAAGTAAAGTTATGGTAAATGGAAAGTTTTACAAAAAAATGTATGCAAAAGAATATTACACAAAGTTTGCACTTTCCAAAGGATTAACGACTGCTAAGGAATCGCTTGACTGG
>DATEAJ010000044.1:0-4373 GCA_035288445.1 Nitrosopumilaceae archaeon | reverse complement strand
GAAAAAACAGCATACATTTACAGAAAAGCCTTAGACAAAGGTCTTGTAAGAGGAAGGTCAATTCCTGGACTTGTTGCAGCTGCATTATATGCTGCATGTAGAGATACTGAAACACCAAGAACTTTGACTGATGTTGCAAATGGGATCAATATTAAAAGAAAAGATGTTGCCAGATGCTACAGATTACTTCTAAGAGAACTTGATCTTAAGATGCCTGTCGTGGATCCAATAAAATGTGTAGCAAGAATAGCAAGTAAAGCTGGATTAAGTGAAAAAACAAAAAGAAGAGCACTGCTGATTCTAAAAGATGCTGCTGAAATTGAAATTTCTGCAGGAAAGGATCCTATGGGACTTGCAGCAGCTGCATTGTATCTTTCTTGTGTGATGAATGGGGAAAATAAGACACAGAAGGATGTTGCACAGGCAGCAGGAGTAACCGAAGTTACTATCAGAAATAGATACAAGGGATTGAAGGAATCCCTAAAACTATAATTTTTTTAAAAATAGTATAATTTTTAATTACATGAAAAAAATAATATGCATTGCAGCTATAGTTGTTGTTGCAATAGCAATAGGATTATCACTAGAGCCTAATTCCAAAAAAACTGCTATCTATCACGTAACAATAGCAGATCCTAAACTTTACACTAATGAAATTTTTACTGACACCTTTGTGATTCAAAATGGGACATATCAATTTAGTTTTGTACCAAATGGTGATAGTCCTGAGACTTTTTCTATTGCTCTAAAAGGGGCAACTTTTTCTTTTGCAGAAGATTTTCAGCTAAATGGAACCTTACACGATACCGGAATTTCGGTTTATTATACATGGGACTATCTTGGTAAAAAAGAGATTCAAGTACCAGAGGATCAACAACTACAAATTGTGATAAATCCTCATGGAAATTTACTTGGCAGCGTATCCGTTGATTTAATTAAAACATAATTGGCGTGGCCCCCCGTCAGAAGGGCAGAGATTACCTCTTTGAATCGGCTCCAAGGCCGGAGTTCACATTTAGTTCTGCGGGACCACGCAATTCAAGCAGTAGATTTTGTATCCTTCTGCATATTTTACTATATGACTTTCAAGTATTTATCACTTCATGTTGATTTTTTCATACTTCAGTTAATTTTTAACTAAATTTTTCAAGTAAAAATCAATATTCGAAAAATGCTAAACTTACGCCTATTAGTTATTTGCAAAGATATTAGATTTTTGAAAGTTTTATCACTTATTAATACATAAAATATTGGATAGTCAAATGACTCTAGATAAAGGAGATAGGTTAGGCAGAATCTCACTTTTTGCAAAACATGCTTTTAAGTACTATTTGGTTGGCGCAAGCGGTGTCTTAGTTAATTTGGGGATTCTTTTTGCTTTGACTGAATTTGTTGGATTATGGTATCTCCTTTCTTCCACCATAGCAATCTATGTTTCAATCACATCCAATTTCTTGCTTAACAAAACTTGGACATTTAGGGATACTGCTATAAAACAACGTGATTTTCTTATGTATGGAAAATTTATTGGCGTAAGTCTAGTTGGCATGGGAATACAACTGGGATTTAATTACATGTTCGTAGAAAAACTTTCAGTGTATTATCTTCTAGCTGCATTGATATCTATTATGATTGCATCGTCAGTGAATTTTGTACTAAATCGTCGCTTGACGTTTGGAATTAAGCTCTAAAATTAAAAATAACAAAGGATTTCTGATTTTATGAAACTTTCTGGGAAGGTCGCAATAGTTACAGGGGGTAGTCGTGGCATTGGAAAAGCTACTGCAAAAATGTTTGTGCAAGAAGGAGCGCATGTCACTATCACAGCAAAAGATCCAAATAGACTAGAAAAAACAGCAAATGATATTGGGAATGTGTATTCCATACCAGGAGATATCAGAAACGATAACGATGTTTCAAATGTTGTAAAAAAAACTGTAGATAAATTTGGGAGAATTGACATTTTGGTAAATAATGCAGGAGTTTTTCCTCAAGTTAAACCGTTACATCAAATTTCAGATAGAGAATGGAATGAAGTAATTGATGTGAATTTAACAGGACAGTTTCGGTTTACTAGAGCAGTCATACCATTTATGGAAAAAAATGGTGGTGCTATAATAAATGTTGCCTCTAATGCTGGACTCAAAGCGTTTGAAAATTTTGAGGCAGATGCATATACTGCGTCAAAAGGAGCGCTAGTACTGTTAACAAAAGCATGGGCCGTTGAATATGCAAAATATAAAATTCGTGTAAATTGTGTGTGTCCTGGAATGGTTGAGACAGATATGACAAAACCGTATCTAGATTCAGAATCAGCAAGAAAAATGGCTGTAGCAGAGCATCCTATTGGCAGAATAGGAACTGTAGATGACGTAGCAAAGGCAATTCTGTATTTTGCGTCAGATGACTCTTCATGGACTACTGGTGCAGTTTTGGCATTGGATGGCGGAGCCTCTACTAAATAAGCCTCAGGCCAATCAAATTAATACATCAGTACCACACTTCCCCTTGTGAATCCAAAGAAAAAGAAGCAATTAGAAATAATCGTGATGCTTTCTCTGATCTGGTTTGTCATTACCCTACCATTACCATTTATCATAACAAATCCCAACGTAGGACAAGGCCCGCTATTCATAATTTTGCAGATTACTGCTATGATTTCCATCCCATTTGTCATACTAGCTGTTGCATGGACTCTCAAACCTGAGCTTACTACATAAGTCAAGTAAGAAATTCTTCTGCACCAAGTCCTTCTGGTGTAATTTTTATCCAGCGATTTCTTCCTATTTGTTCAATTTCAACAAACTTCCAATCTCGCAAGAGAGGCTGGATTATGTTTTTATCAAGACTTGCAAATCTTGCCTGTTGGAAGTTCTCTTCTCTTGCATTTACTATTAAGAGTCCATTTTCATAAGCAAGCTCTGCCATCTCTTTTTTAGTTATCCTACCACCACGTTCTTTTATTATTTTTAATGCTTGAATGAGTACAGATTTTGGTGTATGAATTTCGTATGCTGGAAGCTGAACCAGTGTTTTTAGTCCAGAAGAAAGTTGAGCCCCTTTAACAGTAGCATAATTTTCCGGTTCTGCATAGTAAGGTGTCAGTTTGTTTTTTCCCTTAAACATCATACATGCCATCATGCATGCGATTGCTTGAATTTTTGATCCAGAAGAGACATTTACAAATATGTCATTTTCTTTTTCTTTTTGTACTATTTCTTTAACAGATTTTAAGATCTTAAAAGGATCAAACCTATCTGAATATACTACTTGAACCTCGATCTTTTCTTTTTTTAGTTCCGTCTTGATCTTTTCCATATAACCACGAGCTTTATCTTTTGATGGATCGTCATGCATCAAAAGCCAGACCTTATCTGCCTTCATCTTTTTAGCTGATAGCACTATCCTGTCTATCTCAAAGCCTACTGGGGCAATGTGGACACGCAAGTTTGCCAGACTAGTCATCATAGTATGTATAGTTTGCATACTAATCTCATCATATATAATAATTTTGCAGTCTTGAACTATAACATGAAAGCGATTTGCAAGTTAGAAAAGGAAACAGAGATTCATGTATTTCCCGTAGTTAAATCAGTCTTTGAAGTAAAAGAATAATTTCTAAAATTCTATTGTGTGACTTTGTAAATGGCTTTTGATGATTGCACAAGCGGTATTGGATTATCAAGAGATTTCCAGACAAAAGTTTCTATGGTATATGTACCAGATTCAGTTGGAGACCAAGACTGTGACACACTAAGTTTTTGATTTATTGTAATAGAACCCTTAAACCATGAAAGTGCCACAGCAGTACCAGTAGAATCCTTTACTTGAACAAGATAAACGAAAGGTTGATCATAATCTTGTTTGTTTTCAATTTCTGCAACTACTTGTAGTTGTTGTCCTAACATTGGCTCTCGTATTGTCATCCCTAAACTGTCTGCCAAAATTATATTTTCAAGTGTGACTTTGTCAGCTAATGGTGTATTGGATGAAAGTACAGATTCTGTTATTATGTCCAAGTCGTCATTGATGTTATATGGTGATGGTAATGTGTGATCTACATATTTTGTATATAGTCTGTCATCTAAAATTGCATGCAGTCTGTTTCCACTAGACCTATCATATGGTGTAAAGGAGACATTTGCTACAAAAATACCAGAATTTTCACTTGTTTCTGCTGCATCGACTGTTATTCCAGCCACGTCAGAATCTGATGATATCTCAACCGGAATGGTATCGCTTGCTTCTGGATTTAGATTCATGTCAGGATCGACAATCTGTATATTTGCTGTCTCATGTAGAAGATACGATGGTTTGTCAAGATTGATTTTACCTTCATTCCAACCTATCTGTGCACTTTGTGTGAGAACCAC
>DATEAJ010000043.1:0-5277 GCA_035288445.1 Nitrosopumilaceae archaeon | reverse complement strand
AATCTGATGTATATCGAGCAGTACACAACTTGCACACTCTGCTTGAAGAAAAAGAACTAATGATCTACGAAAGCTAAATCTGTAAGCATTTTTTACGCTTTAGATTAGACCTATTTGTTTTTTAACACGCTCCAAAGTCTGATCGTCAACCAAGTTTTCTTTATGCAGTATAGTTGCTAATGTCATAATATCTGTAATTTCATATAATCTGACATTCTCTGTTGCTAACGCTTCTCGCGCCCCTTCAAATCTGTTTATTATTGTAAAGGCATCTGTTACAATCATACCTGCATTTTTTAGTGGTTTTATCGCATTTATTAAAGAAAGACCAGTTGTTGCAACATCATCAACAAGCAAAACACTTGTTCCTTTTGCTATCTTACCTTCTATGACATTTTCAGTTCCATATTCCTTTGGTTTCTGTCTGATGTATATGAGAGGTTTTACAATCTCAATGGCGAGTGCAGATGCTATTACGAGTCCTGATGTAGGAACGGAGGCAATACAGTCAAAATTCTCGAACCCTATCTTTTCGGATATTGAATTTTGAAGTGTCTTTATCATCTTTCTAAACTGGTGTGGGAAGCTTGGCACTAATCGTAGATCTATGTAGTAAGAGCTATCTTTACCGCTTGAAAGCTTGAAATCTCCAAACTTTATTGCGCCATTTTGGTACAAAAACGTTGCAAATTCTTTGACAAACTCCACAGCAAAATTAACTATATCAGATTTATTTTAACTGTCCTATCCGTAGTCTTATGCCAGAAATTTGGCTTAGCTATGGACCAACTGATGTTGTATTAGACATAAGAGCAGAAAACCTTGATAAAAAAATAGACTCTAAAGGTACTATTCTAACAGATCCTGAAATTACATCAAAATTAGCACAAATTGATCTTTCAAAACCAACAGAACTTGTTATACTAGATCATTCAAAAACAGTACAAAAGGTAATTTCACTATTATTTGATGTATGTAATCAAAAATCAATTCCAAAGCCTAGGCTTCTAGTTGATAAACCTAATGTGCATTTGATGAAGAGCATTTTCACAGATCCTAGTTTGGCAATTACAGAATTTAGTGATGTCCAACTTTCAAATTCTAATCTAATCTTTGTTGGAGAAATGGAATTTGATGGATTATTTGGATTTAACACCATTGCTACAAAACTGATTAGAAGATATGGAAAAGAACACATGCTTGCAGCATACGAAAAAAGAAAAGGAAATTTTCCAGCACCAGGAGAAGAACTTGCAAATTTTGCGATAGCGCAGAAATTTACTGACGCATTTGAGATATTGGCAATAGAAATAGTAGGTAATTCAACAGGGGTGGTAAACCTGGCAACAGGGCATCCGTCATCAACATCATCAATATCAAAATCATTTGTACCTATTGCCATAAACGAAGTAGGAAAACATAGAACCCTGATAATTAGCCCTGGTAAAGAAAGTGGTAGTGAAACTCTTGGTAGATCACTTGCTTCACTTTGGAATTGTTCTGAGGCGATCAAAGAAGAGGGACTTGCAATTCTCTTAGCAGAATGTGGAAGAGGGATAGGTTCAGAGGCAATTCAACAATACATGGAAGGAAGGATGAATTTGGATAGGCTGAAAAACCCTGCAAAATATGTAGACGGTATGGAAGATCTTTTGTTTTTAACTGAAACTGCAAAAAAATTCCAAATAGGAATAGTTTCGATTCTACCAGAGTTCTATACAAAAGAAAAATTAGGCATGATAGTCTTTAGTGGTATAAAAGATGCTATGGATTATATCTTAAAGACACAGGGCATACGACAAAAAGTTGCTGTAGTTTCAGATGGAACACATATCTTGTTAAGGTAGAATTGAAAACGGAAGCGGCGCACAGATAACAGCAAGACCAATTACTAATCCGAATAATTTTTTTCGTTTATTTGAAAGTGAAGAAATATCATCAAGTGGTCTCACATCAGGACTTCTCATACTAAATGAAAGTACAAAAAGCGCCATTATCCAGTATCCTAAAATCGCCAGCGTTCCAATTCCTGCATATGTTGTAATTTTATGCCATTTTCTTCCAAGAGTTGCACGAGCTATATGTCCACCATCAAGCTGCCATGCTGGAAGAAGATTCAAAAATGTTATAAGAAATCCAAGCCACGCAGCATACAAAACAGGTGACATGATCACATCCATCCCTTCAACTGCCTTTCCTGCTATAACGAGTGTTCCACTCATGATTATACTTGGATGTATTGCAACAAGTTCTGATTTGGAAAAAAGTGGTTGAGCCTCTTCCTCAGATATCATTGGAGAAAGATATGCACCATACGTTGAAACAATAACTGCGACAATTAATCCTGCAATTGGTCCTGCAATTCCAATATCAAATAATATGTCTCTATTTATCGTAAAACTACGTGACATGATAAGTGCACCAAAAGTAGGAACGCCAATCACTGGTATGCCAGGAATAAAGTATGGCCAACTTGTTTTGAGTTTATGCCACTTTGAGGCAATTATGTGACCTAGCTCATGTATTCCTAATATTCCAATTAACGAAACTGTATAAAGTAAGGCAATTTCTAATGGATCTCCTATACTAACTATAGAATTTGCTTCAATTGTTCTATAGTAGCCATCCACCATTACCATAGCTATGGTTGCAGCAAAAAGTACTCTTGGTAACCAAGCACGTCTTAACTTGGGTGGATGAAAGATTCCTACTAACAGAAACATCCTGTCCTCAAACTTTTCAAGTCTTCCAACTAGGTTCTTTGATTCTAAACTTTGGGCAAGTTTTACAAATTTTGGTTTGAATGCTTCTGATTCTATCTCAAATTGAAGTGCATCTAGATTCTGATTTACGCTTTTTATCTCAAATACTGAAGAAACAATGGATATCACTTCTTCTTGTGTAGGCTCACTCAATGAATATGACTTCTTTTTCTATGAATTAATTCTTTTACTTGCTTAAAGTTAAATAATTGATAGGTGCAGATAATTTAGAATTGCAAGTAGCACTAAGAGAAATTGGAGATTGTGTTATTAGAAGATGTGATCCCAGTGATCTAATTCCAGTAATGGAAATTAACATGAAAACATTACCTGAACATTATTCTGATTATTTTTATGAAAGTTTACTTGCAGAACTTCCAGAATCATTTCTTGTTGGAGAGGTTAATGGTAGACTCGTTGGATATATTATGTGCAAAACAGAATATGGATTCTCTAATTTCAAAAAACTAGGTTTTGTGAAAAAAGGTCATGTAGTTTCCGTTGCTGTATTAGAAGAACAACGAAAAAAGGGAATTGGAAGATCTCTAATTGAAGAGGCAATTGCGGGTACCAAGATAAAAAAAGCAGACGAGCTATATTTGGAAGTTCGTTGCAGTAATAATGAAGCAGTCAGGCTTTATGAAAAAATTGGATTTATTATAAAACAAAGAATAAAGTCATACTATCGTGATGGCGAAGATGCATACTTGATGACAATCGAATTCTTCTACTAGATTAAATTAAATTACTCTCAAAAAGACTCTAGCGCTATGACTCGACAACGCAACATGGGAATAACGATCTTTGTTTTATGCATTATCGGATTTGTAGTTTATGCTTATCTTCTGATGCTTTCAGAATGGAGTCCAATCGTCCTACAACTTTCAGTACTTATGGCAGTAGGCGGAATACTGGGAGTCATATCATGGATTGGATACAACATGGCAACATCAAAGCCATCTTCATCATCTACTGTATCAGACGACAAAAAATGACTCATTATGTAGACTTGATTAGATGCGGACAAAATTATATTCATAAAAGTGAATAAAATTATTTTAGAATTTTAACGTCAACAACAGTTTGATAATAATGAGGTCCTACAGGTCTTACCATTCTTCCCCCTATGACTTCAGATTTTACAGGAGTAACTTGCAAGAAATGCTGTTTTGATATCTCTACTGCATCCTGTCTTTTATTTGCATGTTGATGCGAATAATAATGAATTATTCCACATCTTTTTGTTGCTTTAATAGCGGAATTAAGAAACTCATCTGACCTTTCAGGAAGAAGCATAAGAATTCTGTTACCCTTGTCTACTAATCTTTCTTCAATTATCTTCGACGCATCTCCAATAATGGTTTCAACTTGTCCTTTCAACTTGTTTAGACTAATGCTTTTCTTACAAAGCTCTATCGCATATGGATTTATGTCAATGTTGTAAACAGTGCATTTCTTTTTTTTAGCTGCAATAATAGAAAACATGCCAACTCCACCAAACATGTTGATTACAATTTCTCCATCGTTAATCATATTTGCAATTCGTTCTCTTTCTGTAGAAAGTCTGGGAGAAAAGAATGCTTTTTGCACATCTACTCTAAATCTACATCCATGCTCTTTGTATTCTGTTTCTGTATTGTCTTCGCCAGCAAGTAACTCCAGACTTCGTATTCTAAAATCACCTTCAACTGGAGAGGATTGATAAAAAATAGATTTTGCAGTTTTCACTTTCTGTAAAAGAGTCTCTCCTATTGTCTTCTTCTTAGAGCTTAGAGAATCTGGTATTCTAATAATTATGATATTTCCTATCTGATCAAATGCTCCATACAATTCTGAAACTTCTTTTTCTGACAGTATCCCTGATACTGCCTCCTTTAACATTCGAGTCAATTTCTATAGTAAAAATGCCCCGACTGTTTTTGTCCTCGATCAAGCCTGCTGTCAGTTTTGTTTACTCTAGGTCTCATGCTTGTCTCATCACGCCTGTAAGTAATGTCAAGTGATCTTAAGAAACGATTCATCCCTTCTGCTTTTGACATGGGTGATGAACCATGGCCTTCCCTTCCTGGAACTCCTTCAAAAATTACTAATGAATCTGAGATCAAGTCCATGAGTTGAATATCATGATCTATTATGATTGCAGACTTTCCATAAGAGCGAACAAATCTCTGGATAAGCTTGGCAATTGCAATTCTGTCTTCAACATCTAAAAATGCTGATGGTTCATCAAGTGCATACAGATCTACTTTTTGTAAAAGACATGCAACAATTGCCACTTTTTGTAATTCGCCACCAGACAAATTCTTGACAGATTTGTTGTAAAGTTTTTTTATCTTCAATGGATCAACTACTTGTTCTTCTTCAGTAGTTCCTTCTAATCCTCCCTCGTTTGCCTTTTCCAAAAGTGATATCACCTCAACGTCATAATCGTTAGTCAAGTATTGCGGCTTGTAAGCTAACTTAACTTTAGTTTCAAGTGAACCAGAATCTGGTTTTTCAACACCTGCAATCATTT
>DATEAJ010000042.1:0-6892 GCA_035288445.1 Nitrosopumilaceae archaeon | reverse complement strand
TGATCAAAAAACCAAAGATAGTCAAGATGTGAAATTTAGAGTAAGATCATATTATGACACAATAACAAATTTTGAATACAATCCTAATGAGAAAACCATATCATTTGAAATGCCATTTGATTGGAGCGAACAAAACATTAGTCAGCTTCCATATGTACATGAAGAATTATTATTTCCAAAGCATTTTGCAGAACTTCTAGCTACAAGTTACAAGGGACAGGTAAACGGTATAGATTTATTCAAATCATCAATTACCGTAGATGATTATTCTGTGGAGGATGGCAGAATAGTACATTTCTTACTAGTACAAGATCATCTCAAAGTTCTAAGGGATCAACAAAAAAAATCTGGTAGTTTACCAAATTATATGAAGTTTAAACTAGTTGCAAGTGATGAAATTAAATTTCCACTTGCTGCTTTAACTGATAACCAACAATTTCAAGTGGATCTTTCATGGGATCCTCCAGTAATCCAGCCTGGCCAGAAAACAAAATTCATCTTTACAGTAAGAGATCCCACCACACTTGAAACAAAGCAACACTCAACATATGATTTTGTCATACTTAAAGATGGGAAAGAAATTCACAGAGCTTCTGGAAATGCAGTAATAGGTGGAGGGTTTGAAGATTTTACTTTTGCCGAAGATCAAACAGGTCCTATAATTATCAGATTTGAAAAAATTGCAGGTACAACAGCTTCAACACAATTTGCACTAGTCGTAGTTCCTGAATTTGGACCGATTACGATTATGATCTTTATATTTACAATGAGTTTCGTTATAATATTGAAAAGTTATCCAAAAATTCTGTTGAGGTGAATAATTAGATGCCCTTCTCATTCAATATTAGAGCAAGGAGAGCTGCACGCGTATCCTTACCATATTCTGCTTGTTTGAAGTATTTTGCATGTTTTGTTGAATCCACTTCAGGTGAAATCTCATCAACACGTGGTAGTGGATGCATTATGATGGCATCTTCTTTCATTTTTTTTATTATTTCAGGACCAATTTTGTAGCTACCTTTTACTTTGTTATATTCTTCTACGTCTGCAAATCTTTCTTTTTGTATTCTTGTTACATATATAACATCAAACTCGTCTAGATTTTCTTCCAGATTAATCGATTCTGTAAATGATAATCGTTTTTTGATTTCGTATGTGGAATCAGTCCTAATCTTTAATGCTTGTGGCGAAATAAGATGTACATCTACTTTGTAGTTGCCAAGTGCATATAACAGAGAATAAACTGTTCTGCCATACTTCAAATCACCAACTATTGCTATTTTCAAGCCATCAATTTTCTTTTTTTCTTTTCTCATTGTGTAAAGATCTAGAATTGCTTGTGTTGGATGTTCTTCTGTTCCACTGCCCGCATTTATCAGTGGTTTTGTAGAAACCTCCGCTGCGAATCTACTAGAGCCATCAAGTGGGTGTCTTAAGACAAGGACGTCGGAATAAAGTGACATTATTTTTACAGTATCAGCAAGACTCTCGCCTTTTTTTGCAGATGAGGAAGAGGCATCAGCTATTCCTATATATGTACCACCAAGTGATGCCATTGCGGCTTCAAAGCTAAGCCTTGTTCTAGTACTTGGTTCAAAGAAAAGATATCCTAATGTTTTTCCACGTCCAAGCTCACGTCTCTCGTTTGGATTCATGTTAATTATTTTATCAGTAGCATCAAAAATGGTGTCAAACTTTTGTTTGTCAAAATCACGTATTGAGACAATGTCTTTTTGGAAAAAAGAATTGCTCATTCCAATTCAATAATATATATGAGTACTATACAAAGTATTCCAATGTCAGAGTCTGATCTTATTGTTAGACGGATCAAAAATGGGACAGTCATTGATCATATTGAAGCTGGTAAAGGTCTCAAAGTTCTAAATGCACTTGAAATAGACGGAAAGGATGGTAATGTAATTACAATAGCGTTAAATGTTCCAAGTGCAAAGGTTTCAAAAAAAGACATCATAAAGGTAGAAAATAGATTTCTAAAAGATGATGACACAAACAAGCTAGCATTGATTGCTCCAAAAGCTACTGTTAACATAATCAAGGACTACAAGTTAGTTGAAAAAAGACGTGTCACTTTACCAAATGAGATTGAAAGAATTTTCAGATGTTCTAATCCTGATTGTATAACAAATAGTGATGAAGACATCGAATCAATAATGGATGTTGTGGACAAAACAGGACTTGTCCTTCGATGTAGATATTGTACAAGAATTTTAGATGTTAATGAGTTAAAGTATTACTAGATTATTGTCCTAGGATGATGAACATCATGACGATACCATAAATTGCGATTGATTCAACCATACCTACAAAGATGAATACTTTGGATTGTAGAGCTGGATTTTCGCTGATTACGGCAAGACCTGCAGAACCTACATAGCCTAGACCTACACCTGCTCCAAGTGCCGCAAGACCGAATGCAAGACCTGCACCAATTAACTTAGTAGAACTATCTCCTGCAGAACTCGCTGCTGGTTCTTGAGCAAATGCAAGACCGGTTAATCCAGAAATTGATATTATCAGTACAGCAAGAAACATGTAACCTGCAGATTTCATTCTCAATATTGGCTCCTTCTCACGCCATATTTAAATCATGATATAAAATTTATCAAATTTTATCAAGTGTTTTTTTCTTGAAGGATTTCAGATCGTCTTGTATAGTTTTGATAAAAGATTCTTCATCCTTCTCCAATCTTTCCTTTGCACTTTCCAGTAATTTTTTGATATCTTCTTTTGCCATTATGCCTTTCTCTTTTCAATGACAGCCTTGACTTTTTTTAATCTTGCGAATTCTTCTCGTTCTCTTTCTTCAAGTGTAGAAAGTATGAATTTTACTCGTAGTTGGTATTGTGGAATAATGACATTTTCAAGTGCGTTAAGTAGTTTTTGAGTTTTTTCTAATGCTTTTGCAAGACTGAAGATAGAGTTTTCATATTCAGCTGCTTTGCATATTTGTGAAAGCATTGTCTTGATTTGTTTTGCTGCTCTGTCAATTGATGCATTTGTATCAGCAAATCCATAAGGCATAGACTTTGTGTCAGTTTCTTTTACTGTAAGAGCGGGAATTGATACATCTACTACGCGCTTGACTGTTACATCTACTTGCATTACTGCAGGTGTAGATTGTGCAACCGAGTCTACAGTATTTGTACCTAATGAAAGATATGCATTGTTAACTGATCTGTATATGTCTTGAAGTGGATTCCAGATGTCTCCTCTAGCTTTTGTTGCTTCATTAATCATTTCATCTATTCTTTTTAGTAAAACCTCACGCTTGTCATCAAGAATTTTTTGTACCATCTTTGCTACTTGACTTGATCGTTTATACTTGAGAAGCTCTATTTTTGTTGCAGTAACATTTTGCCCAAAGGACATTTAGCTCGCCTTGTAGTATTGATCGATAAACTTGTCTTTGACTTTGGTAAGCTCGCCTTTTGGTAGGATAGAACCTGTCTTCCATTCTAATCCAAGTGTTTCTTCAAGACTTCTGTTTTCGTCTACACCTTGTGACAAAACGTTTTGTTCAAATGCATCTCCGACATCCATGTATTTTATATCAACACCAGTAAGTCCTGCCTTTCCTACAATTTCAGAAAGTGCCCTTACTTCTTGTGCTCTTGAATAAGCATCATACATTTGGTTAGCAATCTCCATATGATCTGCACGTGTTTTTCCTTCACCAACACCATCTTTCATGATTCTACTAAGACTCATCAAAACATTAACTGGCGGATAGATTCCTTTCCTAAACAAATCCCTACCTAACACAATCTGTCCTTCTGTGATATACCCAGTCAGATCAGGAATTGGATGTGTAATATCATCAGCTGGCATACTAAGTATTGGCATTTGTGTTACGCTTCCCTTTTTATCACGCAGTCTTCCGGCTCTTTCGTAAATTGTTGAAAGGTCTGTATAGAGATATCCCGGATAGCCTTTTCTTCCAGGTACTTCTTCTCTTGCTGCACTAATTTCACGTAGAGCTTCTGCATAGTTTGTCATGTCTGTGAGTATAACAAGAACATGCATGCCAAGGTCATATGCAAGATATTCAGCTACTGTGAGTGCCACACGAGGGGTAATGATTCTTTCAATTGCGGGGTCATCAGCTAGATTAAGAAAGAGTACGCTTCTTTTAAGAGCACCAGATTCTTCAAGACTTCGCTTAAAGTACTGTGCCTCACTGTATTGCACCCCAATTGCTGCAAAGACCACGGCAAATTCTTCACCACTTCCAATTACTGTTGCTTGTCTTGCAATTTGAGCAGCCAAGATGTTGTGTGACATTCCAGAACCAGAAAATATTGGAAGCTTCTGACCTCTAACGAGTGTCAACATTCCGTCTATGACTGAAACGCCAGTTTGAATAAAGTCTTTTGGATAATCTCTTTGTTCTGGATTCATTGGTTCACCGTTGATATCTAAAAATTTAGAAGCCATTGGATCAGGAAGTCCATCATTTGGTCTGCCAAGTCCATCAAATACTCTACCAAGAACTTCAGCAGAAACTGGCATCGTCATTGTTCTTCCAATGAATTTTGCTTTTGTTCCAGAAATTGAAAGACCTGTTGTTCCCTCAAAAACCTGAACTACAGCTTTTCCAAATCCAACTTCCACAACTTTTCCTAGTCTTTTTTCTCCACTTGTTGTCTGAATTTCTACAAGCTCATCAAATGAAGCTTTGTCTACTCCATCAACAATAATAAGTGGTCCCTTAATTTCTGCAATTTTACTGTATTCTATTCCGCCTTCTAATGTCAAGTTACGACTTTCACTCCCATGATATTTTTGAATTGTTCATTCATCAATGAATCAAGTTGATCAAGCTTTGCAATTTGATCGTCAGGAACCTCCATTCTTGCTTTCAATATATTACTAATTACAGACATTGCACGAATGTCTGGAAGAGTTGCACCTTCCTTTAGTGCGCGTTGACCACCCTTGTAGAAATTAACCATGAGTTTTAGAAGCTTGAGTTGTTTTTTAGGACTGCAATAGGTATCTACATTATCAAATGAGTTTTGTTGTAAAATTCCTATCTTTATCATTCTCGCTACTTCTAAGATGAGTTTTTCTTCATCTGGTAGTGCTTCAGGTCCTAGCAGTCTTACAATTTCTTTGAGAGTATCTTCTCTTTGTAATATCGAATATGCTTCATTTCTAAGATGTAACCATTCATCACTAACATTTGCGCTCCACCACTTTGCAATATCAGAAAGATATCCAGAATAGCTATTCATCCAATTGATTGATGGATAATGTCTGGAATATGCGAGTCTTGCGTCTAGTGCCCAGAAAGTCTTGATGAATCTAATTGTATGAGTTGTTACAGGTTCTGTAAAGTCACCACCCGATGGCGACACAGCACCGACAAGAGTCACGGATCCTTCTCTTTCTGGACTGCCAAGAGCACTTACACGTCCTGCTCTTTCATAAAATTCTGCTAATCTTGATGCAAGATATGACGGATAGCCTTCTTCTGCTGGCATTTCTTCTAGTCTTCCACTCATTTCTCGCAAAGCTTCTGCCCATCTACTTGTAGAATCTGCAACAAGTACGACGTGTTTTCCCATGTCTCTATAATATTCAGCAATTGTAACTCCGGTGTAGATGCTTGCTTCTCTTGCAGCTACTGGCATGTTACTTGTATTTGCAACAAGAACAGTTCTTTCCATCAAAGGTCTTCCAGTGTTTGGATCTTTTAGATGTGGGAATTCTACAAGAACTTCAGTCATTTCATTTCCTCTTTCGCCACATCCAATGTAAACTACAACTTGAGAATCTGCCCATTTCGCAATTTGGTGTAATGTTACAGTTTTTCCAGTACCAAATGCACCAGGGATAGAACCTGTTCCTCCCTTTGCTATTGGAAAGAATGTATCAATAACACGTTGTCCTGTAATTAGTGGAACTGTAGGATCGAATCTCTGCTTGTATGGTCGTGGTTTTCTTACTGGCCATCTATGATACATCTTGAGTGGTATTTTCTTTCCATCGCTTTCTGTAACAGCTATCTCTGTCTCAAGGTCATATTCACCCTCACTAACAATGCTGACAAGTTTGCTATCAGGATGATCAGGCGGAACGAGAATACTGTGTTTGATTAATTGAGTTTCGTCAACTGTACCAAGGACATCTCCTCCTTGTATTTTATCACCTATTTTGACAGTTGGTGTAAACTTGTATTTTTTTGTCATGTCTACAGGAGTTGTTGTAACACCTCTGCCGATGAAAGCTCCAGATTTCTTGGAAAGCTCGTTTAGTGGTCTTTGTATTCCATCATAAATTTGTCCAATGATCCCGGGACCAAGTAAAACACTCAATGGATTACCTGTACCAACAACTGGTTCACCTGGTTTTAATCCGCTTGTTGATTCATAAACTTGGATAAATGCAATATCGCCTGTTAAACGAATTACCTCACCAATAAGATTCAGGTTTCCTACTGAAACCGTTTCATACATTTTTGCATCAGACATTCCATCTGCTTTAACTGCAGGACCGCTAACCCAAACTATTTTTCCTTTTGCAACCATAGTTATCTGCCGAATCTGATTGCGATGTCTTTCCTTATTAAAGGCTTTAGACGTTCGATTCTTGCATCGATTGTATTATCAAAGCTCATCGATCCATCTTTTGATTTTACTATTACACCACCAAGACAATTAACTGTATTAGAAGATAATGTTGCGCCGGGAAATTTAGATAAAATTGATTGTACCACTGATTTGTCTTTTGAATTACATTCTACAATAACATTAGAAGTACCAAGTCCTTTTACTGTTTCATCAAGTAATTGAGTCACAAGTTTTGTATAATCTTCATTTCGTACCAAGTCATTTAGTTTTTCTATGGCTTTTGTAAAGACTTTTTCAAC
>DATEAJ010000041.1:0-4215 GCA_035288445.1 Nitrosopumilaceae archaeon | reverse complement strand
GCTGAATTTCGGATGAAACTATTTCTTGCTTGGTCTGAACCATACACCATAGAACCATCAATGAATGCAGTAACTTGGTTGATTTGTTCTCTTGGAGTGATTATTCCTGTAGTGCCGTCAAAAACGGAACGAGTTAATGGCATTATCTGTGTTCCAGTATTCATTGGATCAAAAATTGGATCACCAAGCGGTATGATAATGTTAAACGCTCCTGAAGCTGGCGTAGTAAGATCCAAATCATGGTCCATGAGCTGGCCCCATTGCCAGAGCATGTCGCTTGCACCTTGCGGATTTGGAATAGAGAAGCTTTGTGCAACTACTGCATTGCTTATCGCACGTGCACTAGACAAAGTACTAGGATCACCTCCTCGAGGAACACTAATTCCATCTTCATAATCAGATGATGTCATTCGAAAAAGTTGTTGACCTGGCTTACCCCAGCTTGGATTTGCGACATTATTTCCCGAGCCATCTATTGTTCTATAAACTGGCACAAGTGCTGACGCAGAACTAAATTCTGGGGATCCTACAATAAGAAGGATAAACAAAATTAATGAAATTGCTTTTTTCAATGATAAAAATTGAGAAGTTAATTAATTAAGAAATATGAAACTACTAATCTAGATCTTAGACACTTGTTCATTTTGAGAGAAAGATGGGGTTATCTTTTTTTAACTAATACCATCCCAATACCAGCTGCAAAAAGAACTAAAGGAATTAACCAGAATGTAGATTGAGCTCCAACTAGTAATAGACTAGTTGACTCTATTGGAATAATTTTGCCGCCAATTGGTAATTCAGTAGAAAGTAAAATTGATGTGGAATAGTTGTCAGGACAAATCACGTTATCTTCGGAATCAACAATACAAATCTCCAAAACACTCAAAAAAAAGTCTCCTTCTGGATCTCCTGCAATACCTAATACTGCTGGAGTTGATGGCTGTAAAGTACTCCTAATTATTGCACTACAGTCGAGTGGTTCATCAGATATTCTATCTATGAAAATTGGTCCACTCAGGTTTGGAGTTTTATCAACTATTATTGGATTTGTGCTAGTGAGACGTAATTCAACAAGCTCAATTGGAACTAGATCCTTTGCTGCATCACATACAGTTGATTTTTTAAACGGAAGAGTTACTTGCCAGTCCAGTGGTTCTCTAATTGGATGGATTTGAACTAATAGGTTTACCACCAAAACATTGTTGCTCATTGTACCATCTTTATCAAAGGCAGTTAATTTAAAATCAGAAAGATTCTCACGTGTCAAGCCACACACCTTTATCTTGACTTTGTCTGCTCCAGGATCTGGATAAACAAAGGTACTAGTAGTACCTACAACGCTCTGCGGTTCCACTGCAGGCATTGTAGAGGATGGATTAATGTTGGTACCTGAAACAACAACTTTGCTTATTTTTCCGTCTTGAAGATTTATCACCCTATCTTTATCTGTGATTTCAAATATTTTGCAGCCGTTTTCCAAACCTTTGTAGGTTATGGTCGGACCAGGAGGACTGGAAAATGAAAACTGGGTAAATGATTGTAAAATTAAAAAAGATACTAGAAAAATTAAGAGAGACTTTATCAGACCTGCATCTTTTAAGATTCGAATCTGGTTTTTCTCATTTGTATCCATTGTGACTGTCATCGTCATGATGGTCATCTTCGTCGTACCAGGAAGTTAATAGTAAATGTACTCAGGGTGTCATTTCTGGACATGGTGTTGTCTGAGTTGGAGGGTTTGGATGTGTCGATGGATGTGGCACAAATTGATGATTTCCAGTTTGAAGATAGAGGGGGTGGCCGTCTTTGATCTCCAGGACCAAGTTTCCAAAGTTTTCACCAATTTTTTTATCATATATCTTCAAACTAAGTATTTGGTCATTATTTTTGCCTGGCTCTCCATTATCATCCATCTCCCATATTGCATATGCTCCACATACTCCGTTATAGCGGCCAAACCCTTCACCATTATAGATGTCAAGTGTTGGTCCTGGATGAGGTGAAGGTGGAGGCTCATTTTGAGTACCATCATCAATACACTCGGCTTCTTCAAGTTCTTCTAGATGAAATTTGTTTTGCAGCCAGTTAATCTCAAGGTTGTTGGGTCCCTGGGTTGCATCACAGTGAAGCTCAAAGCCGTGGGTTAGCTGATATGTACCACCATTTTTAGGAATATACACTTTACCGCCTCCAACGAAGAAACCGGATTTTTTCTTACATTCATTATCATTATCATCATCGTCATCATCGTCATCATCATCATGTTTTGGATAGTCATTAGAGTATTTTTTGTGCTCATCAGAGTAGCGTTTGTAATCGTTTGAGCTAAAGGATTTCTTATTATCATTTAGGAATTTCTCGTGATAGTCCATGAACATTTTATAATCAGATTTGTCCATATATTTTCCATTGTCGTTAATGTATTTTTCATAGTCATTCATGTATTTTGAGTAATCTTCTTTGCCAAATTTCTTTTTATTGTCATCATAGGATTTTTTATAATCATCATAATGTTTTTTATGATCCTCTTTTTGACCGTCGCACTTACATTTCTCATCATGTTTTGGATAGTCATTATTGTATTTTCTCTGCTCGTCAGAGTAGTGTCTGTAATCTTTGTCGCTAAAGGATTTCTTATTATCTTTTAGGAATTTCTCGTGATAGTCCATGAACATTTTATAATCAGATCTGTCCATGTATTTTCCATTTTCATCAAAGTATTCTTCATAATCATTCATGTGTTTTGAATAATCTCCTTTGCCAAATTTGTTTTTATTGTCTTTATAGTATTTGTCAAAATCATCATAGTGTTTTTTATGATCTTTTTTACGTTCGTCGCACTTGCACATGTCTTTATGAATATCAGGACATTTATCTTTGACGCCACAAAGTTCTAATTTCACATTTTCAACATCATCAATACCATTTGCTGCAAATTGTAGAGGTTTGGCGTCTGGGTCTGACATTGGAATAGTAATTTGTGTACTTGGCTTGTATGGCCACTTTAATTCTATTTTTTCACCTGTAGCAACTACCGCACCAGATGCATCGAGGAATTTACATTTGATGCACAACTGCTCAAGGGGTTCTCCACTGTGAAATACACATTCATTTACGACATTTTGAAAAATTCTTTGATTATCATAGTCTACTGGTCTTATTCCAACACCTAGTCCGATACTAGCATGATCAATTACACTTTGGTCATCATCATCCTCATCATCATCCTCATCATCATCATCGTCATCATTTGAGCCTCCTGTGTTCATAGAAGCCCAAATTTTTTTAAAATCTAAATCATCCCAGTTTTTTTTAAACCAGTCGATATTATTACTCCAGTATTTTTTGAACCAGTCCTTATCATCGTGTTCATTATTACCAGTCAAATGGGCTGTTCCAATCATAGATGTTCCTAAAATTGCAACAATAGCTACTAGCCCTATTCTATTCAATGCTTTTCATAAAGAAATTTGTTTCAAGTTTAATACCCTTTATGGAACATGAAATCTATATCAAATCCTCTAGGTTTGAAACACTGTTAGAAAACCACACAATAATTCCTTAAAAATACTGTTCTGTGAACAGGTATTCTTTTTGATTCAATTTTTTGGAAAAATCTAGTTAATATTTAGTCAGAAAACGATTCTAATCGTTATGCCAGAGCTTGAGGAATTTGCCGAAGCCCTTCTTGATCAGCTTTCAGTTGAGATAAACGAGGAAAAAGAGATTTCAGAGCTTGCGGATAGAATTGTAGAGGATTCTAGCTTTACTGCAAAGTTTAATGATCTTGAAAAAATTTGCCAGGGGATTTTTCCACAAATGGCACAAAAGGTATACGAATTCATCGGGATTTCCATCCTTCCTGTATTGAAGCTAGAATACCTGGGATTAAAAGAATTCAAAAAGATGAAAGGAAGAAAGGTATTTTCTTCGGATGACGCAAGAGGTTATGTAGATGAATTATTTGATGCGGTTGCAGATAAAGATGTCAAAAGAATTGCCGAGCTTATAAAAAGAGATCCTGCAAAGTTTCTAGTTTATTCCACATACGCAAAGGCATACATTTCAAAAATCTCTACTACCTATGGGGATTTTTTAGACTCTGCAATTTACCTAAACAAGTTTATTCTTGGAAGCTATCCTCAAATAATTTTGTACAAACAGGGGCCTCCATTTGACGCAAAATTCGATTCGGTAAAGTCAGGGTATAATGGC
>DATEAJ010000040.1:0-2013 GCA_035288445.1 Nitrosopumilaceae archaeon | reverse complement strand
GCTCATTCCTCTGATAGTTGGATTTGATACACATAATATTCCATGGACTGTTAGTAATCCATACCTTAGACTCGTTGGATATGCGTTAGTTGATGTATATGATGGTAACATATCTCTGATAAAAACAGGAGACGACTTTTTCACAAACATGTTTGTAAGTCAATACAAAGACAAATTTATCGAAACTCCTGCATGGCTTGAAAAACAAATACGATATCCTGAGGAACTATTCAACTGGAAAATTGAGATGTATAACATATATCATGTTACAGACACTTCTACCTTCATACAAGCAAAGGAATTCTATGAAGTTCCACAAGGACTAGGTGCATATTATGTACAAGCAAAACCGCCAGGATTTGATACAAGCGCATATGTTGGATTGCTTTCTCTTGAATTACGCGGTTCAGAGGGACGAAACCTA
Organism: Nitrosopumilaceae archaeon; assembly: GCA_035288445.1. Lineage (GTDB taxonomy): Archaea > Thermoproteota > Nitrososphaeria > Nitrososphaerales > Nitrosopumilaceae > UBA8516. The sequence goes on along the minus strand of DATEAJ010000040.1, from coordinate 1,589 downwards.
GCAGGTTTTATGGTAGTAGAAAATGATCTAAAAAACTTGGGAAAGATGCAATTTTATGAAGTACCGCTAGATTCTGAAACCAAACTTTTAGGTCCTACGGCAGTACGTGAGGCATTGGATAGAGATCCTGACTTTGCTCAACTAAAGACATTGCTAAGGAATCCAAGAATCGGAGACAACATTCTATACAGAATTGGTGATCATGATGTTTATTTCATCCCAGTATATACTGCAGGCTCCGGTGGAGTTGTTACTCAACTTGGAACAATTGCAGCTGTTGGTGCTGCATTTGATGGTGAGTATTACGTTGGAATGGGAAACACTGCTCAACAAGCTTTTGAAGCATATCTTGCCAAACTCTCTGGAGTTGCACCTTCTACTAGCGGAGGATATGTAGAACTTGACAGAGATTCGCGTATATCAACACTAAAATCATTATTTGAGGAACAAAATCTCAAAATCATCAGTCCTACATCAGTACAGATCCCACTATCATTTGAAGAAGACAAAATTTCTTTCTTCCAAGAATCTGATCTTGAAGAAACCAAAAAACTAGTTTCAAACTTCATACAGAGTTTTGTAAAACCAAGAAGTGACAGGGTAATTGTTTGGGAGAAAGACAACACCATTAATTTTGGTTCTATTGTGATCATAGAAAATGTACCAGAATTGCATTACATCTCAATAGAAGTTGGATAATTTCACTTATAGGAAAATAAATCATACTAGTGGTTAATTGTATTTATTTCACTAGAAAATTGAGTGACCACAACATAGCCTGAAATTTTATTCTAAACTATTGTCTGCAGAATAAACTATAGAATAGATCAATATACTGCACAAACTATATCATAATATGATTTTAGTTGTAGATAACGGATCTGTTTATACAAAATCGTTGCTAGATTTTTTAACTGAAAAAAGGATACATCATGAAACCATCACTTTTGATAAAATTATTCTATCTGGACTCTTCAAATATTCAGCACTAATTCTCTCTGGTAGAAGAATAAACAATCCACTAATGAATGCAGTTAATTCAAAAATAATCAAATATGCTGTTACCGAAAAGAAACCGCTTCTTGGAATATGTTATGGTGCGGAAATTCTTGCCCTGACGCTTGGTGGTACGCTTAAGAAAATGAATCAGGTACACAAGGGAAACCAAGAAATCGAGATACTAAAAACAAATCCTCTTTGTAGCGGAAAAATCAATGTATTTGAAAGCCATTCGTATTTGATATCAAAGATAGACACTACTTTCACACAGATTGCCAAATCTGACGTTTGTGATTTTGAAATGATCCAATACAACGATTTGAATATCTTTGGTACGCAATTTCATCCAGAGATGAGCAGTGATGGAAAACGTCTCTTAGAGAGATTTGTCTTAGTTTGATGGTTTTAATATCTAGCGTTTAATATCATACATCTTGGAATCAGAACACATGCTTTTTCTACCAGTAGTAGAAGAAGATGAAGAAAACATTTGCCTACCGCTTGTAATCACAGTTGTTTCCAAGTACTGGGGAGTTGATTTGCCATTTTCAGAGGCAAAAGAAATCTCCAAGAAATATCCAAACATGAAA
>DATEAJ010000039.1:0-20588 GCA_035288445.1 Nitrosopumilaceae archaeon | reverse complement strand
ATCTTAGAAGAAAGGTTACTGCATTATGATCAGGCATTAGAATTTTTAAATAAATATTTAGAGATAAATCCAAATGCAGAAGATGTTGATTTTGTTTTAGAATTGATTAAAAGTATTAGAGAAAAAAATTAATCAATAATTGATGTAATATCATGTCCTTTCTTTAGCTGAGAAACTTCGTGTCTTGCAATTCTGTTTCGTAAAGCCTTCTTTAGGACATCAACTTCGTTTCTTAGTGAAGCAATCTCATCTTCGAGTTTTGCTACTCGCTCATAGATTGTTTCTGCATCACCTGAACTCATGATGATTATAGGAATAAAAAGATCTTAAAAAGATTAGGGTAAAATTGTTGAGGGCTGGGTTAATTTTTTCGCCTATAAATCAAATTCCTGATTGCATGCAGGGCACTTGGCTCTCTCTTTGCCTGGTTGCCCTAAAATGAATATTCTGCCAATAGTCTTGCACAAAGGACACATGCCTGTAGTGACATTTTTTGGTCCAGTCTTAATGATTTTTTGGGTCTTTCGTCTACCCATGTAAGAAAAAATGGAAAACACCGTATTTTAAATTTAATTGTTGAATTTTATCTGCATTACTGTCTTTTCAAGAAAAACAGACACAGGTTTTCTAATTTTGATGTTATTTGTATAACCAAAGGTATAGGTCTCAATATACAAGTGGGGAACCCAGACACTGAGAGATAAAGTAATTACTCACCTTATTTTGGGCGTGCAGGATTCCCCCAAAAAAAGGAACTAGAAACAATATTTAACAAATCGGTACTCTGTAATCCATTTTTTTGAAATTTAGATCTATGATCTTTGATCCATCAAATAATTCGGATCTTAAATGTATTACCTAATCTAGATTCCAGGATACATAATCGGTAAAGCGTTTGATGGCTAAACATAGTAAATGGTAACAAAAATTATATTTTTTTTGGTAATCGCATTTGGATTATTTGTAATTGTTGACACATTTTTTCGTCAAGGAACAATGACATCAACTGTACAAAATATCAAGTCATCAATTGAAATGATTGCTTATACTGATGAGCTTGACGAGATATCCAAAGTTGTTGATGAGTTTTTAGTTTTAAGAACAATTCGTGGTACAGAAGATGGTAAGGAGTTAGCTACAAAAATTGATGAGAGAATAAATAATTTAGATTTGGTAAAAATGTACTGCAGCCAGAGAATTTCTACTTTGGAGCTTGCATATGAAATTGATCCTTATCAAAAACTACAACAGATGTGTCCCTCATTGAAGAATATACCATTTTCAAAGGCAGTAGAACTTTTTAGATTGATTTAGAAACGTTTGGAATTGGATTGATCACTTTTGTGCGTCTACTAATCAAACTCACAAAATATTTTCCTTCATGAGTTATGCGAAATGAATTAAATGGTTTTGTTTGTTTTTGAGCCAATCCCATCTCAACTAACATTTTAAGATACTTACATAGTTGAGAATAGCTCAGGTTTGAGGCATAAAGAATATGTGTCAAACGTCTTGGCTCATGCATGTATTCAAGCAAATCTGATAGTATAGCTAATGTGTCTCTTCTCTCATCTCTCATAATTGTAGATATGAGAGATTTGTATTAAGAAGGCCGGCTATATTTTTGAGTATGATGTTCCTAAATGGTATAATACAGTCAATCATTGACCTTTTTGGAACAACTAGATCTGAGTAGGCTGGGTAACTTTTTGTTCCTTTGATTTGTTAGATCCTATGGGAATCTCGTATGAAAATTCTTCTACGACATCCATGACACTATCAATTATCTTCCAGTTTTGTATTCCAAATAGTACGTCTTTTACATTATCAAAGAAGAACCATGTGTCATTATCAAAATCTGAAAGTATGTCTATCATAGGAGAGTTTACTCTTCCATTTGTACGCTCTATGAGCCTCTGCAAGAATAGTTGGCGTTTATTTTTTTGTTCAATTGGGAATTCTTCAGTAGGGGTTCTAAGATACTTAAAGTACTTGCGCAACTCTCGTGGTCGTGTAACCATCCATCTTAGGATGTCTCTAAAGTCTTTGTTGGTAACATACTCACGATAAAAGTCTGGCCACTCTGATTTTAGTATCTTGACTAGAAATATTTCATTAAACTGAATCTCAGGGGAGCCTTCCTTGCTTGTAAATGTTTCAAATGCAATAATTACATTATTGATGAAACGTTTTAGCTGTCTTGGATTGTAATCAATTACTTTTGCAATCATTGCAGAGTTTTGACTCAGAAACTTTGTATAATCAGAGTTTAGTCGCGGAGTAATGGAGTTCTCAATCAAATCAATGATGCTTTCCTTTGACCAGCTTGGAATCTTTATTGGGATTTGGATTATTTTTTTGATATAGTCTTCTCCCTTGATTCCTGTGGTCTCGTAGGCGCGTGTGATCAGCTGCGTTACGGTTTTGTGGCTAAGACCAATCACAAATACAAATCCTTCAAGATCTAAGAAAAGCTTGATTGATTCTAGGACCTCTAGTGCCTTGTTTGGGGAGCACCTGTCCAGATCATCAATGAATATGACTACCCTACATTCAGGATCTTTTTCCCTAATGGAGCTTATCTCCTCTTTTATTTTGTCAAGGCCCTCATAGTAAACCGAATCTCGATACAGCTTGTTTAGGTAATCCATTTTTTGATCAATTTCTTCATCATCAATGGAATTTTGTTTTGAAACTACCTGCATTGCAATCTGTTGCATCATATCCTTGCTGACAATTGTTAGTCCCTTGAAGATTGTTTTGGATAGTGTATCAAATCTTTGGTGACCGGCCATCGCATATCCAACAGTTTTTAGTAAAGATACTGTTGCTAAGCTGTCCTCTCGTTCGTATTTCCAGGCATTAAACCAGATTGGAAGAATTTTTTCCCCACCTTCATACAAGTCTGCGGCTTGAAGGTTGGTTTCAATTGACTTCATCAGTGTAGTCTTACCCGTTCCCCATTCTCCGTAGATTCCTATAGTAAAATGTGGTGTGGAATTTCTAATAAGGTTTGAGATTGTTTTGCTTAGCGAGATAAAGTCATGCGTTGGAGCCTCCTCTACATCATCAATTAGTATGGCTTGCGGCTGCAATGGGGCAGTTCTTGTCCTTGATTCAGTACTGGAATTGAACTGGTCATTTAATTTTAGAACTTTTTTTAGCTGCTCATACTGGTCTTGGAGGTAAACTCTATCCTCATGGAGCAGTTGCTGGCCTACCATAAGATAATTTTTAATTGATTCCAGTCTTGAAAAGTCGCCAATCTCTTTTTGGTGGAGGTGATTGATTAGCTGCATCTCATATGCATAGTCTGTTCTTTTTTCATTGTTTTTTTGAGATTCGGTCTTTGGTTGTTCTAAATTGACAGTTTCTTTTTGATTAGTATTGTTGTAATGAGACTGGTCTACATCAATTTGGGTTTTTACTGGGATTAGTTTTTCAGCTGCTTGGTTTTTTGTGTTGTGAAGTTTGTTTAGAATGTTTTTCCATTTTGAGCTCTTGTCTATATCAGATACTTCCATGTTAAGCCCTTCGTATCTTAAGGTCTGTAATGAGTTCTTGTACATTACCATGTTTGATTGTAATGGTTTCCAGGTCCTTTTCCATCAAGGAAGCAAAGGAATTGAACTGGGTCATGTATTTTATGCCCTTTGGGGTAATTGCATAGAAAGAAAAGTCCTGTTTTGAGACCTCAACTAAACCTACATGCTTCATAATTGAAAGATATTTTGTGACTGCACGCGAGTCAAGGTTGCACTTGTAGGTGATGTGTGTTTTTCTCATAGGACTGCCTGCAAGACTGTTAAGTATCTCTGCAATAATTTCTAAAAAGCCTCGCTTCCAGGAGCTCATTTCTTTATTGTCCCTTTTACGATATCCAATAATAGATTTATTGCACGCTTATCCAATGCTCTCAATGCCCGATCATCGATCTAAATAGATCTATAAAAGTGTGATCGAAAAACTTTATGGAGATCAAATTCCGATCTGGCAATCAGATTTTTTGTTCGTGATCTTACAATAATTATTTAAAAATTTTTGATCGCGATTTACTAAAAAATGGATCATCTAGTCTAGATTAGATTATCTAGATTTACCAATTGGATCGGCTGTTTCATAAATGGTATATTTGAACCGAACCAGATTATTATAATGAAACTAGTAGTTCTTATTCCAGCCTACAACGAAGAGGCAATCATTGAAAAAACAATTTTGAGTATACCACGGAAAATTATGGGAGTCGATGAGGTACGGATTTTAGTTGTCAATGATGGTTCAGCTGACAGGACTATTGATTTTGCATTGAATGGGGGTGCTGACAAAATCGTTTCCCACAAAAGAAACAGTGGTGTGGGGGCTGCCTTTATGACTGGTATTAGGAATGCAATAATGATGAATGCCGATATTGTTGTCGCAGTTGATGGCGACTCTCAATTTGATTCAAGACAAATTCCTGAGCTTATTATGCCGATTCTTAATCATGAAGCAGATGTCGTTATTGGTTCACGATTTCAAAATGGTAGCCCTAAAAACATACCAAAAATTAAACTCGTTGGGAATAAAATATTTTCGAAATTAGTATCGTGGTTGGTTGGACAAAAGTTTACAGATACTCAGACTGGGTTTAGGGCCTACTCAAAAGAAGCGTTGCTTAACATTTCAGTTGTAAATAACTTTACTTATACTCAAGAGGCACTTATTGATTTAAAATTTAAAGATTTACGAATTATAGAGGTTCCTGTCTCAGTTATCTATGATGATAAGAGAAAATCTCGAGTAGTAAAAAATATTTTCAAATATACGATAAGATGTCTATCTATCATAGCAAGAACTCTTCTATACCACAGGCCAGTATTTTCATTTGGAGCGCTTGGTGCAGTATTTATTATTGGAGGAATTTCAGCAAAGGTAATCACACTATTAACAACATTTGGAATAAAATCAAGCTTATCGACTGGATTTATAATTTTAGGTGCAGTATGTTTTATGATGGGAGTCTTTGCGAGTGTTGTCTTTAAGAGACAGGCTTTTGCAGAAAAGGATTTACGACACTATCTTGAAAAATCAAATATCTTTCTGCATGAAAAACAATAGAACTGAGAAAAATTGTTGGTTGAGCTGTTCTGAGACATCTAACCAAATCACACTCATTAGTAATTATTTAACTTCTTATGATGGACTCTACATCTTACTTATCGTATGTTTGTTAAAATCTAACCTATCAAGTTATTAACTAATCAAAAAAATCTATAGCTTAATGTCAGATAACTCTACCAAGAATTTTTCTTACATAACAAGTGGAAGGATTATTTCTTCTGCTTTGCTTGCAATTTTTTACTTAATCTTTGCAGCAATTTTAGCACCAAGTGATTATGGGCAAATGGGCTATCTTATTGCCCTTTCAGGAACATTTTCGGTGGTTTCTAGATTTGGCCTTCCACAGACGATAACAATTTACTTGGCAAAAGGAAATAGACAGTTATCTAATCAATTAACTTTACTTGCAGTAATAACTACAAGTGCAGCCTCCATAATACTTGCATTCATAGATGAGTTTTCTGCACTTTTGTGTATTGGTTTAACTTTGTTTTTTTTGTTTCAGCATAATCTTCTTGGTGAAAAAAGATACAAGGATTTTATGAAAGACTCTATTCTCCGTAGTGTCTTAATCTTCGCTATTCCTTTCCCTCTGTACCTAGTTTTGGGTGTTCCTGGTATAATTCTAGGGATGGCTATAGGAAACATGACTAGCGGTTTATGGATTGCAAAATACCTTACCCTTAATGTAAAATCCTTCAAACTAATTAAAAATAATCTCAAGGTTCTTGTCAACAACTTCGGAGTAGATGCCTCATCAAACTTGGTCAGGTGGGTTGACAGGTTACTAGTAGGAGCAGTTTTTGGTTTTTTGTCACTCGGTATATACCATTTCAACATGCAAATTTTGTATGCAATTGAGATCCTTCCAAGAGCTTTGTACATCTTTTTATTATCAGAAGAATCAAGCGGTAAGAAACACAAAAAAATAAGCTATATGGTTGTTTTAGCTTCTTCGTTGATTGTAATTGCCGTAATACTTTTTTCTCCCTTTGTAATTGAAAATTTCTTTCCTAATTACACAGATGGTATTATGAGCTTGCAAATTATAATAATCTCACTTATCCCAATAGCCGTTTCATATATTATAACCGCCAAGATGCAAGCAGTGGAATCTAGTAAGGTGGGTTACTCTGCTATTGTTAGAATTGGATCACTCTTAATATTACTGAGTGTGTTAGGAAATGCTTATGGTCTCATAGGATTTTCCCTATCTGTACTAATATCTTCTATTCTAAATACAATTTTCCTTTATTTCTTGTATAAATATACTAAAACAAGAAATGATGAAGTAAATCAAATTAATTAAATATGTTTTCATGATGTTTCAAATAAAATTCCTTCGAATAAATTTTATTATGAATACAAAACTTTAAGAAGAAATTATTAAAATCTTCATATTGATACATTTATGGAAAAATGGCCTAATTTCTTCATTGTAGGAGCTCCCAGATGTGGAACTACTTTCCTTCATAATTATCTAAACCAAATTCCTGGAATCTATATGTCTAAAGTGAAAGAACCGGGTTATTTCTCTTTGAGTATTGATCCAAATCTTAAATTAACAAAACCAATTCGCGACAAAAAAAAATATCTTAATCTTTTCAAAAAAGTTACAGATGAAGTTGCAATTGGAGAATCAAGTCCTTCGTATTTATGGGATCCTAAAGCACCAAAATTTATTTTTGAAACAGTTCAAGATGCAAAGATTATCATGATCCTACGTGACCCTGTTCAAAGATCTTACTCTCATTATTTACTTGGTTTGGGTCTTGGTTATCAAACATTATCATTTAGGAAAGCAATGCTCAAAGCCTTAAATGGACTAGATGATTATTCGAATCGAATAGCTTCAGCTAGTTTTTATGCAGAGTCAGTCAAACGATATTTGGAGATCTTTAAAAAAGAACAGATAAAAATTTTCATCTTTGAAGAATTTATCAAAGATATTAACAAATCTGTTAAAGAGATTTTGAACTTTTTAGGAGTTACTTCTGAAATACCAGATTCAATAAAGACTGTAACCAATACTGTTGATGTTTCCGCAGGTCGATTTACAAAATACCTGATTAGGAATCGAGTTTTAAGATTATTAGTTAGGGAACTTGTTCCTGCGGAGGGAGGCCCCATTGTAAGAAAGCTGTTTAGTAAAAAAACAAAAAAGCCACCCCTTAGCGAGGAAGATAGAAAATTTGCAGAGGAAATATACAGAGAGGATGCAAAAAAATTAGAATTAATTTTAGGTAGGCATCTTCCTTGGCCTTTATTAAGGAATACTTAGCGAGATTTGTTTACAGGAGGTTTGATATGCAAAATACTGGAAATGAGAAAAAAAGTAAAAAAAGCAATCTTTCACTAGCAATTTTCGTTATTGCAGTTGTTATAATTTCTATAAACCTTGTTTCACTATTTTTTCCATCACTAATAATAATACTTTCTAGTGGTTCGGAGATTCAAGATGATCCTTTTGAGCAAGGACCATGGATTACGCCATTTCTTGTAGCTAATGTTCCCCTTCTAGTTTTTGGAATCCTTTACTACAAAAAAAAGTTACCTCAATTTATTCTGAATTCGATAAAATTCATTCGTAATTTTGAAATATCGCCAAATGTAACTGCAATAGTTTTTGCTGCTATAATTTTTAGCTATATTGGATTAACGATGACTGAGGTCCTTCTCAAAGAAGAAAAGGTTTTTGGGGATTTTGACAGAGTGAAAAAAACAATTGAAAAGTGGCCCTTTAACCAAACTAAAGCAGAAGCACTATTTCATAGACATGTCGGTAGTTTATTTCTGAAAATTTCTCAAGAGGTATTTGACAATTTCAAAGTAACACCATTTTTAGGAAGTATAGCTTTATTGGCACTGACATATTTTTTCACAGTTAAAATTACAAAAAAAAGATTTGCAGGGATAGTAGCAATGGTATTTTTATTTCAAAGTTTCACATTCTATTCTTTTGATACTATAGCATCTTATCCAAATTTCTGGGGTTTATTTTATCTTCTTTCTTTGTATTTATTATACTTTAGATGGCCTCTATCACCCATCTCTTATGTAGCTTCGCTTTTGTCAAAACCACTCACAGCCCCATATCTTCCTTTGTTAATGTTCTTTACATACAGAGCAAATATATCAAGAAAAAGAAAAATTAACTTCACTATTACATGGATTGCAATTGTTGGTGTTGCTGTCGCTGTTTTACTAATTTCTGGCATAGATGTTGGTGGAGGGATAACAACTGGCAAACTGGGTTTTGATTGGGATGAATTTTGGTTTGGATTTACTGCATGGAATTCTCAATTAAGATTTGATACAATTTTTCTGCTATTTGTACTTCCGCTAGCGGTTGTTCTCTACATAACCGCACGCAATGGTATCACTATAGCTGATGCCATATTAGTGCAAATCACAGGGATTATTTTTGTTATGCCACTATTGGCTAGTCTTACCACCTTTGACCTTCATCCCTACAGGTATGTACCACTAATGAATTTTTTTGCTATAGGAGTTGCAACTTTACTTGCAAAAAAATCAAGTAACGGGGGTGAAGATATTGAAAACTGATCTAATTGTATCACCTGCATCAACTTCATAAAACCAATAATCCGACTTAACTAAATCTTCCTTATGTAATTTAAGTCCATAGCTACTTACTCCTCCATGAAAAGTTCTAAAGAATTCATCCTTAACAGTTTCATATTGACGAACCTCATAATCTGTACCATTACGGTTTATTATTTTGGTAACATTCCATTGATTAACCATGTTTTCAAAAAGCTCATGATCAAGAACGGTAAATTTGTTGATTTTCAGATGGGATATTATATATCCTTGCGAGTCATGAATTGTGATCTCGATATTACCATCTTGTTTTGTAAAATTCAATAAATTATAGACAATCTTGAATTTATTTTGCGCTAGAAAATTATCTGGTTGGATCTCTAGGACCTTATGAAAATAGGTGAATGCTTGATCATATTTTTTCTGCTCACGAAGGGCATCAGCTTTACTGAATAAGATATCTGGATCATTAGGTTCAATCTCTAATGCTCTATCTATATACGAATGAGCTTCTTCGAATCTACCTAGTTGAGATAGTGCATTACCTTTACCAGACAAGGCTCTCCAATAGTCGGGTTCGCTATCAAGTACGTTATCAAACAATAAAATTGCGTCTTCAAATTTTTCTTGTACTATAAAGATCTCGGCTTTGCTGGTTATGATATCTACTCGATTCGGCTCAATCTTTAATGCTTTGTCAAAATATGAAATTGCATTATCTAATTGGTCGGTAAAAATAGCTAATGATTTTCCTCTTTTGTAAAGAGCTTCTACATGGTTTGGTTGGATCTCAATGAGTTTATCAAGATAGAATTTTCCTGAATCATCTTTATAGTAGGGTGAAACTGAAAATAATTTATCTAAAGATATCGCTGCTTGTTTGAATTGGCCTAGACTTAGAAGGGCATCACTTTTTTTGGCCAAGGCATCAACATGGTTTGGATCAACTTCCAATACTTGATCAAAAAAATAAATTGCTTCTTCAAATTTATTATCTTGCAAGTACTCTAATCCCTTGTATAATGTTGAATTTGTTTCATTTGAAATATCTCCCCATGTTAAAATACTTGGAAACAAAAAAACTGTGAAAATTGCAAATAGAAATACTTTCATTTAATTTATAAAATTTAATCCTTTGATATAATTCTATACTTCAAAATTACTCAAAGTGTTAAGAAATTAAAATGGTAAACTTATTTTTGATTTTTATTCTTTTTAAATATAATTGATATTAAATTGGAAATAAAAATTTAGTTTTCACTAGTCTAGATAAAAAAAGAAAAAATGGGTTGTTGTAGTTTATTCCCCTATTTGTGTTGGATCTGTACCTTGTACGATGATCTTTATGTCATCGATGTTTTGTACTTCATTAGCCCATCGGTAGGCAGTTTGCTCGATTGGTATGAATGTAACATCTGATGGACTTAATCCATTAGGTAGTTCCAATTTTCCTTCAGCTATGATATCTCCGTTTGCATCTGATAGCTTACATATTACTGTACTTCCAGTTCCCAAACCCTCTGATGGCGTGTGGAAACTACACTCTTTTATCAGATTCATAAAGACAGTTTTTGTTATGGTTGTGGTACCGATAAGATTATTGCTAAGTAATCCTTCACCGGATCGCAATGTCTGAGTTGATACTTTGCTTATCTCAATATCCACATTAGCAGTCGTGATAGGAGTTGAAAAACTTCTTTCATTGATTGCTACTCCCTGTAGGTTGAAGACAGGAATTTCGGGCATTAAGAAACCCATACTCATCGCAATAGCTGCTACTCCAACTATGCCAAGCATTATTATTGGTTGCATTAAATGTTGATAGGAAGTGTGTATATTAAAAGACTTGAGAAACTATCTGTCCAGCTTCTAAACAAGAGAGGGATATTCTAGTAAAGCAAATCTAGACTAGAAAGTCCAGTTAGCATATAGCCTGTGTTGGATCACAGGTGCTAGTTAATGATTCAATCATGATTCCTCCTAAACTTATTAGGTGAAACATTGACATTAGAATAAACATAAACCAGAAAAACTGGGCAGCAGCAAGTAAGGGGTTAAATCCTTGCTTGGTCAATAGTTGCATGACGCTTCCTGATTTTCTACGTGAACTATTTTTTGGTTTTGAAATTTTTCTTCCGTAATACTTTGCCCCAAAATATAGCCCAAATAAGAAGACAAAATACAGACTAAAAGATACTGTACTTGCAAATGAAGGTGCAAACATTTGGAACAAGAATCCTGTCACGTCATCCCCCATTTTCCGTAGCGGGGCAAGATGCTCAACAATCGCTATTTGAGTAATGATGTAAACTATAACGTTAAGACTAAGAGCCACATAAAAAAAAGAATATTCTGATTTTTTCTTCTTTTTTATAGTCTCAGGTACAACAGGTTTTTCAGGATTTAGAGGTAAACCCAAACGAATCCTTCTCAAACTTTCCTTTTTCTTCCTTCTTCGTTTTTGGAAGAATTGAATAGATATAATCACAATAGCAGTAATGAAAAATATGACAGGGTTTCGAAAGTATTCAAAGAGTTCCCCAACCCAAGGAGTAGAGAATATCACCTTTCCACGAATGTCATTCTCGGTTGGGAATCCAGAATCCTTTGCTTCATTGTTGTCACCCTTGATTACAAACCCATTTTCAGTTTCGTCAATAATTCTATGAACAACAATTCGTTTAATATTATCCTCTTTCAGGGTGAAACTTACTATATCGTCTATTTGGTAGGGGGGGGATTTCTTTGTAATTACTAATGAACCATCAGTAATTGTAGGCAACATGCTTTTCCCTTGAACTATGAGAAATTCAGTATCGCCTCCCAATGGTGTTGGCAAAAAGTAAAGAAAAATTGGGATAGATATTATTCCTAAAATTATCTTTATTCTGGTATTCATATTGACTATAATAATGTGTTTTATTTACAATTATCTATAAAAAATATAATCCCAAGCCCCAAAATCAATAGTATGAAATACGTTCTTAGAAAAAAGTATTAGATAATCTAGATTTGTTTTACTAGAATAGGTCTATCTTGTTTAGAAGCTGGACAGATAGTTTCTCAAGTCTTTTAATCCATTATAATTATTAACTTTCAAATGGTACCGCCAATAGTTTACCTATTAATCGTAGGAGTCGCAGCAACTGCTATGAGCTTAGGTTTCTTAATGCCCGAAATTCCTGACTTCAACCTACAGGGAGTAGCAATCAATGAAAGAAGTTTTTCAACTCCTATCACTACTGCTAATGTGGATATTGAGATAAGTAAAGTTGAAGGATTAAATGAAGATGGTGTAACTGTATTTAAAAATAGAATTAACAAATGTAGTTTCCACACGCCATCAGAGGGTTTGGGAACTGGAAGTACAGTAATATGTAAGCTCTCAGATGCCGACGGAGATATCATAGCTGAAGGAAGATTGGAACTACCTGACGGATTGAGTCCATCAAGTGTTACATACATACCAATCCTGCAAACTGCCTTCGCCAATGCAAATGAAGTACAAAACATCGATGACATAAAGATCATCGTACAAGGTACAGATCCAACACTACCATAATCTCATTTTTTATTTTTAATTCCTTAAAAGATTTTTTATACAGATAGACAGTTAGTGACTGATTGACCTGCTTCTCTTAAAAAAATGGACTTTCTAGTCTAGATTTGCTTTACTAGAACATCCCAATCTTGTTTAGAAGCTGGATAGATAGTTTCTCAAGTCTTTTAAGTATATTTTTGTTTTCTAATAATAATGAAAATTTATGTTAACGCAAATTTTAGACGATTGAGCATGATGGTAATCTTAGGAGGAATTACAGCGCTTATGATACCAGGAGTTCAAATGGCAGCTGCAGATCCACTAACCGTAGAACTCACTCCAGTAAGTCCTGCAATTGTGGGATCGACAACTACAATTAATGTAAGGGGGGTGGGTGGCCTGACCGGTTTGCAGATGATTGTAGCCGAATCTGGTGAAGCAACTCAACTAATAGCTGGTACGGTATTTCCTGCACCTTGTACATTACCACTTGGTAATAACGCTGGAGGAACTATCTGGCGCGCAGAGAATGGAGATGGAACTGCTACAATATGGTCCACAACTACTTCAACTGAGACTGCCCAAGCAACCTTTGGCAGCGGTGGTACACCTGCATTTACTGTTACTGGAGCTGGTTCAGTTTCAGCAGCAGCCCCAACCTATGATTGGGTTAGAAAGGCAGGACCTGTTCAACCAGATAATCTAGATATATTGACCCCCGCAGCATCTCCTTATAGAATTGCTGTTTGTGGTTACGAAGGACCTTCCAATGCATACTTTGGTTCATATATCAGCTTGTTTACTCAGAGTCCAGTAGCAGGAGAAATCCTACCAATTAGCACAACAGCATTGCTGCTTGCAGGTATTTCAACTAATGCCATGTGGGTATTACCAGCACTTGCAGTAGTTGCAGGTTCATCATTTGCTGTTCTAAGATATCAAGTTACTAGAAAAGACATCTAACCTCTCTTATTTTTCTCATATATTTTTTTATTACTTTGTTTTAAAATATTTTTAATCTAGATTTTTCAGGACTAGTTATACATCAGACTAGATATAATCTCCTAATTTGTTTGCAAAGTTTTTTGCATTACTGATTGATAACCCATAAATTTTGCAAGTAAAAGGCTTGCAAGCATAGCTAGTACGAGAACTACAAATAGAATGGGAAACTCTGGGACAACGGTAATTACTGCACTGACATCCCCTGAGTACTTTGTGCTAAAAGGTTGTTCTTTCCCAAGTCCTTGTATATCAATCATAATAGTTAATGGGCCAGTCTTAGAAAATGTTACTGATTGAATGTCAAATCCATCCTGTGTATGTTGATTTAACCTATTGACTAGCTCATTTCCTGAAACATCTACAATTTTGAAAGAATAGTTTACATTTTCAAGTTGTACTCCACTAGTTGGATTTGTAAACTTTAAGCTAAATTCTATTGGGGTATCGGGTTCAAGATTCTCCTGGCTGATTCCCATTTCAACGTTTACAGCCTCATTAATTGATTGTAAAGATAAAGTTCCTAGTTGTGAATTTGTATTTTTATCAAATCTTTTGACAAAAAGATCACTGCCTTCAGTATGTTCATTTTCATAGATTATAAAAAAATGTTCGTCAGTAACAGCGATTTGTGGACCCAAAACAAAAAGATTTGATTCAGTATCATCAGAGCTAAGATTTTGGATACTGCCGAAGGTATTTCCTCCGTCATCACTTTGTCGCAAAAATACCTCAGTATTTCCAAACCTTTTATCATTCCAAATTACATAGAGACTGTTCTCATGCACTTCAATTTGTGCATAAAGGATTTTGTCAGTAGCTCCACTCAAGTTGATTGGTTTAGTAAAAGTGGTTCCAGCATCCATACTCCTTACAAAAAAAACACCAGAACTGTTTGGAGTATTTTCGTACCAAACAACATATACATTATCACCAGATATTGCCATCTGAGTATCCCTTGTTAAGTTTGGACCGATGCTATCAATACTAAGGTTGATTGGAGAACCAAAAGTCTGGCCGTTGTTTTCACTTTTGGCATAGAAAATATGAGTCGAGTTAGATAAAACTTCTAGCCAAATTATGTGTACGTTATTTCTAGATGTTTTAATTCCAGCATTTCTTGAAGTATTGTCTGAATTGCTCACATTAATTGCTTCAGAAAAAGATGCACCAGAATTGGTACTGGAAACTAGGAATATATTCTCATGATTTTTTTCATTCCAAACTACATATACATTATTTTTAGAAACGTTAATGCGTGTATCAATAGAATTCTCGGTAGTGTTACTCAGATTGATAATTTCAAATGTAGAGCCATCGTCATGACTTGTTGCCATAAAAATTTCAGAATTACCTGTGCTAACATCAAAAGTGATGTTTTCTTCAGTAGAATTTCTTTGCAAATTCACAGTTGGATCGGTATCGTCATTCCATACAACGTAAACGTTACTTCCAGAAGCTGCAATCCAGGGATTAAAAGATACACCTGCATTTTTGCTAAGATTTATTGTCTCAAAGGAAGCTCCTTCATCTGTACTCTTTGCGAAGAATATGTCACTTAAACCAGGAGAATAATCATACCATGTTGCATAAACGTTCTCACCCGAATATGCCAAACGTGGAAATGCGGACGTACCAGCATTGTCACTGAGGTTAATAACAGAATCAAAGCTAACACCTGAATTTGTACTACGTGAGAAAAAAATATCTCCCTTTCCAGATGAATCATCTTGCCATACTACATAGATATTATTATCAAAAGCAAACATTTGAGCTCGATGTGACTTTTCATTAGTATTGCTTAGGTTTACAGTAACAGTGGGTTCAGCAACAACTTGAGAGATTAAAAAAATACCACCCATGCCAACTAGAAAAACAATCAACGAAACTAAAAGAATGAAAAAATTCAATTTAAAAAATTACCTAAACATCGATTATTTAATCTATGAATGTTAAAGTACACTTTATATCTCAAATGTTTCAGCCTATCTATTCGTTAGGAATTTTCCTTAAACATTTCCTTTAGAATAATATTTAAGTTTAGCATCGTAATGTGGGTTTCCCCAGTCATAGCTTTCCATAACTAAATCAACTGCATTTTTAATTTCCCTATTATTTACTAGTGTCTCCTCAAGTACCTGAAGCAAAATAATGTCGTTTTCCATATCACCTACCGTATTGTCCCATCCCACTACGGTTGATGCACCGCGCTTAATGAGGGATTTTGCCAAACTAGGATATTCCATTGTATTGCAACCACCAAGCAACATAATGGAATCTGGGAATTTTCCAACCATCATCTCGTCTACTAATTTTGGTGTAACTAAAAAGTAATCATCCGTTGTTTGAATTTCTTGGTTGAATGGAATTGACATCTCCTTGTAGGTTTCATTAACAACAATCCATGCATTAACGGTACCCACAGATGCATTATACATCGTTACTTGTAGAGGTGCGCCTCTTTTAACAGAACCAAATAGCTGTTCTGAGATATACTTATCTTCTTGATATCTTTCTCCAGTAAACAAGGTCACAGAATCGCTACTATGTGTTGATGCGCCGTGTGTTCGTACAACGATGAATTTGTAATTCATTGATGGCAGATTCTTGTAAAAGTCAACAGTGACATTTTCAGTTGTAAAGATATCTACTTGATATCCTGCACCTTCCAAGTATTCTGTAGCTTTTTGATGGAAATATGGGTTTGGAATTTCATCATATAGCTGATCAATTATTACTGCCCTAGGGATTTCATCGTCATAAACAGAAATTTCATTTTCAGGATTATTTTGTATAAAAAATATTGAAGCTATAAAAGCAGCTGCAACAATTGAAACAAATACAAACGACTTTGGATTTGCAAAAGTTTTTGCCTTCATTTTACCACCATTTTATGCAAATTAAGAATTATCATCATTTTTTCGCCTATTCATGGACAGGTAGTATCGATGTTACACATTGTTGCTGAATTAAAATAGCTTCCAGGTACATTGGGTGAAATATCACATGAAGTGCCTGAGACAGAGCAAACTTCGCAGTAATCTGGAATCAATTGGCATGGTCCAGCATCACAATTAAGGTTCGTTGGTCCACAATCTGGTATAAAATCACCGTCGGTATCTGGATTATTAGGATCTGGCATTGGTACACATTCACAAGTAAATTCCCCTGGCACTGTTATCCCAAGATCTGTTTTATGAAAAATTAATTGTTGTTGTAAAAAGAAGTTTGGTATCTCTGGCATTAACAATCCTGAGCTTATCATACTAAAGCCAGCAAGAACTAATAGGAGAATTAGTATTTTATTCATGTATATCACTTTTCCTTCTTTTTTCCATCCTTATTCTTCCCCTTACGATCATCTCCCCTGATGTGTATCCCAATATTGGAACCATGGTAACTGTCATGATAGTTTTCACTCTATCCCCGTCCAAAAAGCCAATCAAGAATTGACTTGCCTCCTTTGACATTTGAAATTATAGAATCAGTTTTTTCCGACGATTCAAAACTTCTACTTCGAGTATTGAAGAAATTCTCAAATGGTTTTTCTTGCAATTTTGATGATTTATTTTTACCATTATGGAGAGATAGCGTTCCACCCCGCGATTTTGTATAAATTACAAAGCCAACTACAGCAACGCCCCCTAAAACAATGCTGTTAATAATACCTGGAGTGTTATCCTCTCTCCAATCAGCTAGTACGGTTTTAGGACCGTTCATAAGAATCCTGGTTTTCATAGAATCACTATCAATATCTCCTTCCCATTTGTCAAAAACTTGGGTAGACCATATACCAGCTGGTACTGAAGGAATTTTTGCCGCTATTGGAACAAACTTCCCTACGTCATACCATCCTGAACCCTCTACAGTACCTTCTGCAGATTCCACGTTCAAATAATATTGTGTTTTCCATTTGGCAGTAACATTAGTTGGTTTGTCAACAAACACCTGAAGATTCAGAACCCCTGCAAAATCCGACTCCGCAAGTTCAGGATCTTCGGAATTGAAACTCATAGTTCTAGCGCTACCAGAATCCCATCCTGAAAATATCTTCTTTATTTTATTAGGATCTACCACAACTTCAGTGGCGGATATTCCTATTTCAGCTATATCGCCTTCTGGATAGTATCCAGCACCAATTGCACTACCGAAGGGAGTCCACACATTAACGAGATATGCTTTTTTGTAGACGGCTTGTATAACATAAGGTTCTATCATTGTTACTGTAGTAGCTGGTAAATGTGAATTGGGTATTATTACTGGATTGGGTCCTTTACTTACCCATCTATCAAAAACATACCGTATATCTAAATTGGGAGACTCTAAGGATTCTTCAGCAATTAATGCAACTAGTCTATCCTTTGCATACCATCCTGTTCCAAATATATTGTAATCTGGAATGTTAGTTTGTAATTCAAGTTTAAATTGTTCATCCCAATTTGCTTTAACTGCAATTGGTTCTTCTACATCAATAATGTTAGTTGGTGAATTTAGATAATCACCCAAATCCCATGAATTAAAAACGTAGCGAATATTCTCATTTTTCTGATCTATCATGACATCTGACTCTAGCTCAAAACCTACACTAGAGCCTTGATCTTGCCAACCACCTCCCATAACAGTCCCATATTGAGTAATTGGTTTTAGATAATGCTGAGTCTTGTAAATTGCAATAAATTTACTTGCATCTGGTCCAACAGTTATAGTTCTAATAGTATCTGTGCTTTGGTCCTTCCATGAATCAAGTTTATATCTTGTATTAGGAGTTTGTTTGACCACATCCAAAACGACGATAGTGTGTTCTGATCCTTCTGCCCAATCAAATGATAAAGGTAATTCATCAGGCAGATATATTGTTCCGTCGACTGTAATGTCAGAAATTCTAGGAATTGTATCAATAATGATTTTTCCAATACCGGTTTGTTTTTCAAAAACAGCTTCAACATCATGTGAACGGCTCATTACAATTGTGGGGGGATTTTGATTGGACCATAATCCATCAACTTTCCATCCAATAAACACATAATCTTGCCAGACTTCTGGGATCTTCTCTAACGTAACAGATTTACTTTCGTCATAAAATCCGCTACCACCAATAAATAAAACGTTTGGATTACTATATACTTTTAGATAGTATTGTGTAACTTCTTGTGCAAGAGCATTAGTTATACCAATTAAAAATACAAAAACTAAAAGAACAAGAATTTTTGAATAAAGCATCAGTTAGCACCGCCACAAATTATTGTAAATGAGAACCATTTCCGTTCACTTTTACAAGTTGCATGAATAGCTTGCCATTATCTGTGATTGAGTAGCATCGGTATGGTTCCTTTCGTTTTTCAGCCAACCCTCTATCCATTAAATCATCAAGATACTTTACAAGCTGAACATAGCTCATATTTGATTTGTAAAGTATGTGAGTTAATCGGCGAGGCTCCTGCATAATATCAAGCAAGTCTGCCATAATTGTAATTTTGTCCCTACGACCATTTACTCCCAGTGTGTCCAGTGCCATGCCCAAGGTATTTGAATAAAAGCGCTTTAAATCAGTTAGGAGGACTGGATCTAGATTACATTTTACAGATCCCAGTACACAGAATACTTAATTAGTAATAGCTTTTCTGGATTTGGAAATCGATGTTCAATCACTTTATATTTTTTTGATAAAATATTTTTTAAAAATTAAAAAAAAACGTGGAAAATAATACAATACCGAACAAATGGTACAAGTCATTGAGGTATTAAGAAAATATCTATCGATTCTATCATATTGCCAAAACTATACTACGAGATTTATCCTAGAGCAATTTCTTGTATATACCGAATTTATAGAATGTGAGCTGGAAAACCACCCACTTTTAGGATTGGGTAGTTCACCACAAATCCTTAAATACAAATTTTCAAAAATAAGGCACACTTGAAAAACAAATCAATCATTACTTTATTTTCAATACTGCTAGTATTATCAATAGCAATGCAACCCGCATTGGCAAATGCTGCGCCAAATCAAAAGGCAAACAAAATCCCGGGACAATACATCATAGTTCTCTCAGATGATTCTGATCTTGCAAGTGAAACAGAAAAGGCAAAATCAAAGGGAGCAGAAATCATTCATGAATACAAGCATGCAATCAAGGGATTTGCAGTCAAGGTACAAAATGACAAGGTCCTAGAGATGATAAAGAAAAATAATCCGTCAATTTCATACATAGAGCCAGATTATGAGGTACAAACATTTGCACAAACCCTTCCAACTGGAATAAACAGAATAGATGCCGAGCGAAGTACTGCAAGAACTGTAGATGTCGATATTGCAATTATTGACACTGGAATTAATCTATCACATCCTGATTTGAATGTCTACAAGCAAGTCTCATTTGTAAAGCGGATAAAAACTGCAAACGATGACAATGGACATGGAACACATGTGGCAGGAACTGCTGCTGCTAAAGACGATTCTAATGGCGTAGTTGGGGTGGCACCAGGAGCAAAACTTTGGGCAGTAAAGGTCTTGGATAGAAATGGCTCTGGCTCGCTATCAAATGTAATTAAAGGAATCGACTATGTCACTCAAAATGCAGCAGAAATAGAAGTTGCAAACATGAGTCTTGGTTGTGAATGTATTTCTACTTCTTTAAATTCAGCAATAACCAATTCTGTTGCTGCTGGCGTCACATACGTTGTTGCTGCTGGAAATAGTGCCAAGGATGCAAAAACATTTTCGCCTGCAAACCATCCAGATGTGATTGCAGTTTCAGCCATTGCAGACTCTGATGGAAAATGTGGTGGACTAGGCCCCTCGACAAGCTATGGTAAGGACGATACACTTGCAAGTTTCTCAAACTTTGGCCCTGTAGTTGATATAGCAGCACCAGGCGTCTCAATCTATTCTACTTACAAAAATGGCGGATATGCAACATTGAGTGGAACCAGCATGGCATCCCCACATGTTGCAGGAGGGGCAGCGTTAATCAAGGCATCAGATCCAGATGATTTGTTGACACCATCTGATGTTAAAAAATCCTTACTATCAAATGGTTCCAATCCATTATCAGAATGTGACGGATATGGTCATGGTTACTTTAATGGCGATAAGGACGCATTCCCAGAACCGTTACTCTATGTGAAAAACTATTAGATATCAAAAAACCAAGATTATGTATTCTTGACTGTATGTACCAGTATGGATTTTCCATCGCGAATCTTTTGTTAACAGACAGAGTGAACTGGATCATAGAGTGGGAAGTGCAAAAGCTGACCTCCTAACTATATTTCCCTAAAAAAAAGCGCGGGGAATGGGATTTGAACCCACGAATCATTTCTGACATGGGATTAGCAATCCCACGCCCTACCAGGCTAGGCGATCCCCTCACATCAAAAG
>DATEAJ010000038.1:0-3448 GCA_035288445.1 Nitrosopumilaceae archaeon | reverse complement strand
AAGGTTGTCTGCAACTAGTTCATTTGGGCTTTCATAATCTATTCTAGGACTTCCTTCAAAGTCTTTTTCACAAGTATTGCAAAAATATTTTGAAATCTTCTCTGCATCAATTCTTCCAACTGGAGCTAGAAAGAGATCAGGTCCACCAAGATTTCCTTTTCTTTGTTGATCATCAGTAACAGATGCCATGACATATCCTCCAGAACCTCTCAATTTTTTCAATCGAAGTTCTGTACTCATAGTTTAGGTCTATAAAAAAGTCATTTAAGTATGTATTCTGGTGTAAATTTTACAAAAAAATTACGCCTTATACAGCTATCTGGTAACGGAAAATTATACAATTTCTAATAACATGATGATTTTTTTGTAATATTTTGGAAAGGGTTATTAGAGGCAAAAAACTGAGTTAAAACATCGAAAATAATGACGGAATAAGCAATGAGCTTTCTCTGTCATTGCTTAAGAAAGATGAGAGAAATTGACAACATTTGAAGAATTAGGAATTAAAAAATCCATATTGGATGGATTAAAAGAATTAAATTTCCAAGCACCATTTCCAATACAAGCAGCAGCTATACCTGTTATACTTTCAGGACAGGATGTAATTGGTCAAGCACACACTGGTACTGGTAAAACAGCTGCATTTGCATTACCAATATTGCAAAATGTTGTACCCAAAGGCGGAATACAAGCATTAATCCTTGCTCCAACAAGGGAACTTGCAGTTCAAATTTCTGGTGAAATAAGCAAGTTTGCCAAACACACGGGCGTTAGAAATACCACTATTTATGGTGGACAAAGTATCAGTGTACAATTCCGCGATCTTGAAAGGGGAGTAGAAATTGTTGTAGCAACACCAGGTAGATTAATTGATCATCTAAAACGTGGTTCAATTGAATTAAACGACATAAAATATGTTGTACTAGACGAAGCTGATACAATGCTTGACATGGGATTTATTGATGATATAAAATTCATTCTTGACCTAGTTCCAGAAGAAAGAATTGCATCTTTATTTTCTGCAACAATACCTGCTGAAATTCTTAGACTAGCCGAAAAATACATGAAAAATCCACAACAGATCCTCATTGATGCAGACGATCTAAGCGGAGAAGGAATAGATCAAGCATTCCTTGTTATTCGTGATAAAGAAAAGACTGACTTTTTATTCAAATTCATAAAAGAAAACAGGACTGGACAAACTATCGTTTTCTGTTCTACAAAAGATAGAACAAGACGAGTTGCACATGAGCTTACTCAAGCAAACTTTAATGTAGTGTCAATTCAAGGTGATATGTCTCAATTTAGAAGAGACAAAGCAATGTATCTATTCAAAAAGGGCAAGGTAGACATCCTTGTTGCAACTGATGTGGCTGCAAGAGGAATAGATGTACCAGAGGTTGCACTTGTCATAAACTATGATGTTCCAAATCAGGATTTGGTATACTTCCATAGGATCGGAAGAACCGCAAGAGCGGGCGGAAAAGGAAGAGCAATTACACTAGTTTCTTACTCTTCAATTGGAGACTTCAAAAACATTGTAAATCAAACTAAAGTGCCAATAACCGATCTGAATAAACAACTTGGAATTGAAGTTAAGATCCCAGATCCGTTAAAACGAGAAGTTGGTCATAGAAGTGGCGGATATAGAAGTGGCGGATATAGAAGTGGCGGATATAGTGGTGGAAGAGGATATGGCAGAGGTAGACAGGATAATAGATCGGGTAGTAGACAGGATAATAGATCTGATAGACAGGATAGTAGAAATGAGAATAGAGAGAATAAACATGAAAATAGACCAAGCTATGGAGATCGAAGACATGGTCCCAGAAATTATTACGGTCTAAGAAGTCGTTGGTAAAGAACACGCCTTATACCAATCAACATATTTAGGGATGTCTAGATTAATTATTTCTGATAAAAATGGCTAACGCGAAAGCAGTAAACACAAAAACATGGCAAACTGAAGTGATGGAATCACAACTGCCTGTCTTTGTAGACTTTTGGGCAGAATGGTGCGGTCCATGCAGGATGGTCGGACCAGTTGTAGAAGAACTAGCTGGAGAATATTCTGGCAAAGTAAATTTCGTCAAAGTAAACGTAGATGAAAGTGGCGAAGTAGCATCAAAATATAACATATTCAGCATTCCTACCCTTGCTATATTCACTAAAGGTGAGATAATTGCGCAACAAGTAGGAGCAGCTTCAAAAGACTCGTACAAAAACATGATAGAAAACGCTCTAAAGAAGATCTAGGTATAGTAAAACTAAACCTCTCATTTTTCAATCTAAAATAATTAATAACGGCTTAAGGAACTTTTTGTATGTCCTTTGGAGAAGTAGATACTCTAAATCTTTTATTTGACAAGCTACAAAGTCTTCTAAACGATTCACAGGGATATTACGAATCTTTTCTTGACGCTAATACGTTATACAAACAAGGAAAACTATCTGAGAAGGAATTTTTTGAAAAACTTGGTGATTATGTAGTAGCATATTCTGCATTGGAGTTTCTTGCTGTGAAAGTAATTTTTGAATTGAAAAAATCACTTAATAGAATGGCTGGTGGAACTACTCGTACAACAGCTATGGGTTCCACCTCTGTTGGTATGACAGGATTTGGCATGACTTCACCTTCACAAACCATGTCTCCTACTGCTCAGATGCCTGGACGTCCACCTCAAATTATTTCTGCCGCTGCATTTAGTGCTACTGGAGCTTTACCAACACCAGATCCATCTTTGTTACCTCAAAAATCCACGGGCCCAAGTTGTACATCTTGCGGTGCTTCAATAAGACCACATGCAAAATTCTGCACTAAATGTGGAAATAAACTTCAATAATCAAAAAATAATTTTTGCATAAATTATACAAAATAAAATTTTACTAGAACTAGTCTTGAATAGCACCGCACTCTGTACAGAATTTAGCATTTTGTGAAAT
Organism: Nitrosopumilaceae archaeon; assembly: GCA_035288445.1. Classification (GTDB taxonomy): domain Archaea; phylum Thermoproteota; class Nitrososphaeria; order Nitrososphaerales; family Nitrosopumilaceae; genus UBA8516. The sequence goes on along the minus strand of DATEAJ010000038.1, from coordinate 505 downwards.
CTTATTTCCGCATTCTGAACAAAACTTTGTTGAAGAACCTGATTCCGTTTTAAGACTACCATAAATTCCACCACTAGATCTTATAGCACCAGTTGGAACGAACTCGTCATCGATAATTGGTACTGGTGCAAAATCTTTCTCTTCCACATAAGCCATTATTCTAAGCATTGTTTGACCAGGATTTTTTGGATCTGGTATAATATCGCCTAACCAGAATGCAAATCTTGTAAGTGTCATATCAGGAGTAGAAAACGTCAATGTGTGACTTGACATGTATTCTTCTGCAGCAGATTTTCCATTAAACACCTTCATAGTTCTGATTACTTCTACTAGCTGTATATTGTTTTTTGGGAATGGTGGACCAGGGGGGATTTGAACCCCCGACATCCGCGTTGCGAACGCGGCATCACTACCACTAGACTACTGGCCCTTTTCATACCGAGAATCTTCTCTGTTTTTATTCATTTACTTAAAGAATAATACTAGGTTTCTGAGAAAAACACTA
>DATEAJ010000037.1:0-8458 GCA_035288445.1 Nitrosopumilaceae archaeon | reverse complement strand
GCTATTCTAAGATCAAGTTTGGCAAAATCATCATATGTTATGTTTGGCATAAGACGATTCCTTTTACCATGTTAAAATTGATTTCGTCAAGACTAATATGTAGACTGTAAAGAATGCCGAACATGGCAGAAATACGAGCTTTCGTTGAAATAAACACACCATTAGAAAAAGTCTGGAGTTTAGTATCAGATCTTGATAACGAACCAAAATTTTGGAAGGGTACAAAAGAAATTAGAAACATATCAAAAGAAGGTAATATAGTTACTCGCGAAGTTACAATTGCTTTCAAAGATTCAAAATGTATGCAGACGGTAACATTATACCCAAAAGAAAAAATTCATGCGGAATTCACCAAGGGAATCATAAACGGTACAAAAACAGTGAGTCTCCAACCGAAAGGAAATTCAACTCATCTTGAGGCAGTGTGGAACATCAAGCTTTCAGGAATGATGGGCATGTTCACTGGGATGGTAAAAAAGCACGTTCAAAGTGGTACAGAACAAGCTCTTCAAAGCATAAAACAAGAAGCAGAGAGGTAAGTCATCATGGAACTTGCCGTTGATGTTTTCAACTATATTCTATCTGCAATTCTAGTTGGCGTTTCTATAACTTGGATTCTTTTGATAAGATCAATGTGGATTTCATTTCGTGATTCTCCATACTTGGACAAGTTTACTGCAAAATCATATCAAAAACCAAAGGTATCTATAATTTTACCAGCCAGAAACGAAGAAGATTTTATTGAAAAATGTTTAAGTTCACTTTTAGATCAAGATTATGAAAATTACGAGATAATTGCAATTGATGATCATTCAGAAGATAAAACAGGACAGATAATAAGTAATTTTGCTGAAAAGAATTCAAAGATAATTCATGTCACTGCAGAACCAAAACCAGAAGAATGGATGGGAAAGAATTGGGCGTGTTTTGAAGGTTTTAAAAAATCTACTGGCGAGCTTTTACTTTTTACAGACGCAGACACGAGACATTCTAAAAAAATGATTTCACTTTCTGTTTCACATCTTCTTAGTGAGAATCTAGATGCACTTACAGCTATGCCAAGAATGCTTTGTCTTGACTTATTGACTAGAATCACGCTTCCTATGCTTTCAACTTTTTTGCACACCAGATTTTCTGCACTCAGAGTAAATGACCCATCAAAAAAAACAGGTTACTTTTTTGGTAGTTTTTTCATAATAAAGAGAAAAACCTATGAATCAGTAGGAACTCATGAGGGAGTAAAAGGCGAGCTTGTTGAAGATGGCGCACTTGGTAAAAAAGTGAAAGAATCCGGCTTTAAAATGAAGATGGTGCGCGCTGAACATCTTTTTGAGGCAGTGTGGGCACGTGATTTGCCAACTTTATGGCATGCTCTTAAAAGATTAATCATCCCACTTTATTTGCAAAATAAAAAAATTGCAATTGGAATATTTTTTGCAGTTCTCTTTTTACTTTTCATGCCATTTCCCATACTAGCTTACAGTATACCATTTGCAATTTCCAGCATGTCTTTTTCTCTACTTTTTTCCATCTCAACAATTGCAGTAGGACTACTTTACACTGCAGCAATTTTAGAATCAAAAAAAGGACTAGGTCTGAGCATTATTCATGCACTATTTGGACCAATCGGAGGTTTTATGATTGTGCTAGGTTTTGCTAGTGGGATTTTACAGGTAAAAAGTAATAGGGCACTCATTTGGCGAGGTAGAACATATTCTATGACAAACCAGATTCAAAATTCGATAAATGTGTAGTAAGGATTATAGATAAACTGTCCTACATTTGCTTTCGTGGATAAAACAAGTGCTGTTTTTGGTGGAGTAATAGGCGGAATCATAGTACTGATAGTATTTGCGTTGTATTTGGCCCCAAACCGATTAGATATGCCACAACAAGAACTCATTACTACAAATGAACATATTTTAGAAACAACAGAGGAAACAACGATTAAAAACATAGGGGAGATTTCTCTTGCGGATCTTTTTGAAAAATCAGATGATGGAGTAGTAAAAGTTTCTGTGCGAAAGTCAGTTGAACTTCCAACCGGTCGTTCTCTGGGCTCGGGTTTTGTTTATGATGTGAGTGGCCATATAATAACAAATAATCATGTAGTTGAAGATTCACAAAAAACCACAGTTACATTTCTTGATGGAACGTCATACAACGCCAAAGTAATCGGAACAGATCCTTACACTGATCTTGCTGTGATTAAAGTAGACGTCAATCCTTCACTTTTACATCCATTGCCTTTAGGAGATTCCTCTACTCTTCGTGTAGGAGAGCAAGTTGCCGCAATAGGAAATCCTTTTGGACTATCTGGTTCCATGACGTCAGGCATAGTTAGCCAACTCGGTAGATTATTATCGACTCCCGGTACTGCATCATTTTCGATACCAGATGTAATTCAAACTGATGCAGCAGTGAATCCTGGAAATTCAGGAGGACCGTTGCTTAACATGAAAGGCCAAGTAATTGGAATCAATACAGCAATTCAATCTGGAACTGGAGAATTTGCCGGTATTGGGTTTGCTGTTCCGTCTAACACTGTTTCAAAGATTGTCCCTATTTTGATAAAAGAAGGTAAATACAAACATCCTTGGCTTGGAATATCTGGAATAGACATTGATCCTGATCTTGCTAATGTACTTGGATTACAAGATACAAGAGGATTATTGGTTGTGTCTGTAGTAAAAGACAGCCCTGCAGAAAAATCAGGTTTGCATGGTTCTACTGAAACAAAAGAAATTGATGGAATCAAATATCAGATTGGCGGAGATGTAATTTTGTCAGTAGATCATAATGATGTAAGAAAGATTGATGACATTTTGATTCATCTACAACGTGAAAAGAAAGTTGGTGATACGATTGATTTGGAAATACTTCGAGAAGGACGTGTTACAAACTTTGAGCTAACTCTTGAAGAACGACCAAACAATAATCAGCCTTAGTACAAGCATAAATACAGCCGCCTTAGGTATGTGAGGTATTGAGTAAGCTTGTTTCAAATTATGAAGTGTTAAACAAGTCACTAGAGGGTAATGAAATATCAAAAGACGAGGCTTATCAGATTTACCAAGAATTACAGAAAAATCCATCAGAAGTTTATCGCGTTGCTCATATCTTAAGAAATCGAAGCAAAGGAAAGACTGTTACTTATTCTAGAAAAGTCTTTTTCAATTTAGTAAATCTTTGTAGAGATACATGTTCATACTGTACTTACAAGTCAGAGCCTGGCCAGTCAAAGCTTTCAATGATGTCAAAACAAGATATTTTCAATCTTGCAAAGCTTGGGAAAAAATATCGGTGTACCGAAGCATTGTTTGTCACTGGCGAAAGACCTGAACAGAAATACCAAGAAGCAAGATCATGGCTTAAAGAAAATGGATTTGGTAGTACTGCCGAATATTTAGTACATGCGTCAGAAATTTCACTTAAAGAAGGGCTTTTCCCTCACACAAATGCTGGCAATCTAACAAAATCTGAAATGAGTGAATTGAAAAAGACAAATGTTAGTTTGGGTTTGATGCTTGAGAATTCTAGCGAGCGTCTTTCTGGAAAAGACATGCCTCACCAATTTGCGCCAAGTAAGAATCCTAAAACAAGGCTTCGTGTTTTGGAAGATGCTGGAGAGCTTGGCATTCCAATTACTACCGGAATACTCATTGGCATTGGGGAAACTGCCTTTGAAATTATTGATTCCATATATGCGATAAAAAAAATTCATGAAAAATTTGGTCACATTCAGGAAATCATTTTACAAAACTTTCAACCAAAGATCGATACAAAAATGAAGAGTTTTCCTTCAGCAGAACAAGCCTATTTTAAAAACATGGTAGCACTTGCTAGAATAATAATACCAAAGATGAACATACAAATTCCACCAAATCTTTCTCCAGATTCTTATGCTGATTTTCTTTCTGTAGGTATAAATGATTTGGGCGGAATATCTCCTATAACTCCCGATTATGTGAATCCAGAGTTTTCATGGCCTCCTATTGATACAGTAGAAAAAAATTCATCAAATGCAGGATTTGAACTTAAAGCTAGACTTCCCGTATATCCCGAATTCATTTCATTTGTACATCCACGTCTAAAAGAAAGAATGTCTGAGATCATAGATTCAGTGGGTCTTGTAAAAAAGGAGTATTTAGCATGACAGTACAAACATCATCGTTTGATTATCTTTTAAGACAGGCTGATCCGCTGATAGCATCTACTTTAGATAGATCTCTTTCAGAAAAAGAAGTTTCTGCCGAAGAGGCTTCAAGACTTTTTTATGCCAAAGGCATAGACTTGCATCTCATTGGAATCGTTGCAGACGAATTAAGAAAAAGAAGAGTTGGTGACAAAGTCACTTACGTCATTAATAGAAATATCAACTTTACAAATGTCTGTATCAAGCAATGTGGTTTTTGCGCTTTTAGTAGAGATTTTCGTGAAGAAGAGGGGTATTCTCTACCCATAGAAGAAATAGTCAGACGCGCAAAGGAGGCTAGAAACCTTGGAGCTACTGAGGTTTGCATACAAGCTGGATTACCTCCAGACATGGAAGCAGACACATATGAAAATATCTGCAGAGCAATAAAGAAAGAGATCCCAGATATTCACATCCATGGGTTTTCTCCAGAAGAAGTTCTTTATGGTGCAACGAGATCAGACTTGCCGATAAAAGAATATTTGATGAGATTAAAAGAAGCTGGAGTTGATTCACTTCCAGGAACAGCAGCAGAAATTTTAGATCAAAAAATGCGAGACAAAATATCACCGGGAAGAATAGGTGTCAAAAAATGGGTAGAAGTGATCAAGACTGCCCACAAACTTGGAATTCCTTCAACTTCAACCATAATGTTTGGACATGTAGAAACTCCAGAAGATAGAACTAAACACATTGCACTAATACGTGAAATACAAAAGGAAACTGGCGGATTCACAGAGTTTGTCCCGTTAAGTTTCATACACACCGAAGCACCTATGTATAAACACAATCTTCATGATGGAATAAGAAGTGGTGCTGACGGTAACGATGTTCTTTTGATGCATGCAGTGTCAAGAATAATGTTAAACAATTTCATAAACAATATCCAGATATCATGGGTAAAAGAAGGAGGAAACATGTCACAACTTTTGCTTGGATGGGGTGCAAACGATTTTGGTGGAACGTTGATTAATGAAAGCATATCCATCGCGGCTGGAGCAAAGCATGGTCAGCTATTAAAACCAAAGCAAATTAGAAATTTCATAAGACAAGTAGGCAGAGTTCCTGCTCAAAGAACCACATTATACAAGATAATACAGACGTATGAATTAGAAAAAGAAGATGCTCTGGATATGGTAGATGACACATCACAATTTGGTTCTTATCATGAATTGATAAAACTGGACAAATATCGATTCAAAAGTAATAGGCGAGGATAGTTGTCTGCGTGTGATGCAGTGCTTTTAAAAGCTAAAGCTTTACACATAGATGAATACGAGACATTTTTTGCAGAAAGAAAGATAATTACAGTAAGAATAACTGATTCAGAAATAGCCGAGGTAAAACAGAACCAAGAAAGATCACTTGCTGTAAGAATAATACATCAAAAAAGAATCGGTTCTGCTACAACATCAAATCTAGACAAGAACGACGTAGTTGAATCAGCCTTGAAATCAACCTCACTTGTAAGGCCCAAAAATTATTGGAGGGCATTACCACAAAGTGCAAAATTCCCATCACTACAAAATGTGTTTGATCAAAAGATTGAGAACATTTCAGGAGAACAAGCTGCCGATATTGCTTACACCATGATCAATGCTGCAACAAAAGACAAGAGGGTTACAGCGGTATCTGGTTCTTTGAATGTTGTTTCTGAAAAAATAGAAATTGCAAACAATAACGGTTTGAATTGTGCTGATAAGGCAACCTATATAGCTGGTACCATAAATGCAGAATCCAATGTTGGAAGTTCGCCAGTAGGCGGTATTGGAGACATGTCTTCAAGAACAACAAATGGGTTTGATGCCGAATCAGTAGGCGAGGAAGCATCAGACATGTGTGTAAATTCTATAAATCCACAAAAATGTGAATCAGAAACATATAGTATAATTTTTGAGCCATATGCGATAGGAGAAATGCTTGCCTTTGTTTTTGCATCAAACTTTAATCTTAAAACATATTCAGAGAAAAGAAGTTGTTTTGTAGATAAGATCGGGGAAAAAATAGCTCATGAAAGCTTTAGTCTAATTGATGATCCCCATCATCCAGAAGGTATTGGCAGCAAACCATTTGACGATGAGGGCATACTAACCATGCCAAGACCTCTAATAGACAGAGGGATTTTTGCAGATACTTTTTCTGATTCGTTTTATGCCTTCAAAGAAAACAAAGAATCTACAGGCAATGCCAGCAGATCTGGCTCTCCAGTAGGCAGATCTGCTCAACCAATTCCTTTTCCATCTCCACACAATCTGATGATAAGTGGAAAAGGAGTGTCAAAAGATGAAATGATCAAAAATACAAAAAAAGGACTGCTCGTTGGAAGGTTATGGTATACTTATGCTGTAAATCCAGAACGTGGAGATTTTTCTTGTACGGCAAGAAGTGGAATCAAAATAATAGAAAATGGTAGAATTAAATATCCTGGTAAATCTGTTCGCATAGTTCACAATCTTCCAGTGTTACTTCAAAACGTATCATCAATAGGAAATGACACTAGAAACGTATTGAATTGGCATTCGCTTCCTGCGATCACACCTTCGATACAAGTAGAAGGAATTAAGGTAGTTTCAATTTAAAGACTCGGGAGTATTGCCTGTAGTCCTATACCAACAACGTATAAGATCAAAAGCATTACACCCATCTTCAATCCTAATTTGTTTTTTAGTATTGGAATAATTGCAACAAGTGTAATTACCGTAACCAATATCATTTGATATTCTAATAGGGTGTTATTTTGAATTTTTTCGGTAAACCCACGAAATGATATAGCTGCAAAAACTGCTACTGCAAGAAGTAATGTGTTGTTTAAAATTTTTGAACCAAGAACGTTTGCTACTGCAATTGATGCGCCATATGCTCCTTTTCTTGCTAAGATCATCATAGATATTTTTTCAGGCATTTCTCCAGCTATTGGTGCAATGATAATAGCCAGTACAGCTACTGATATTCCACTTTCTATAGACATATCTTTTAAAGAATGAACAAATGGTTCTGCACCTATGAATATTCCCGCAGTGCCTGCAGTGAAAATTAAAAGTGCTTTGATAAAGTGTTTTTTTGATTGTTTTGCCTTGTGTTCTCCATGTGCTTCATTTTCAAGTCTTTCTGCCTTTTCGTGTTTTATCTCACGAAATGCAAGATAAAGATATACTGCAAACATAGCTGAAAATATAATTCCATCAACAATTTCATAACCATCAATAAACATGACAGCTCCAGCAATTGCTGTTATTATCAGCAATACAGTGTCAAGCTTGAACGGTTTTACATCAATATACTTCATTGGTGCTTTTGAAAGTTTAGTTGTTGCAATGATCAGCATTATTGCAAGACCTAATGTCATCATCAAAAGGTTACTTCCAAGTGCTGCACTAATTGCAGTATCATAGGATCCCTCTTTGGCTGCGTATGCTACAATTGCAATCTCTGGTAATGTAGTAGCAACACTCAGTAGTGTTCGACCTACAAATCTAGCGCCCCATCTTTCTGCAAGATGTTCTGCACCATATGACAAGAGCCAGCTTGCAAAAACAAGTTCAGCCAACCAAGCCAGCATAAATGGTAAACTTTCTGCCAATTGCTATTCTACTTTAGAAGCACATTATAAGCCAATATTATTGGCGTTCATTAATCTTTTACAATTATCATAGTTAAGGTAGATTTAACACCATCTAATTTTCTGATTTTTGTAGTGATTGTTTCACGCAAAGTCTCCATAGAGTCTGCTTCAATTTCCATCAATACGTCATATACACCGTATACACCGTATACTTCTTTGACATTTGGGATCTGTCTTAGTTCCTTAACAAGTTTATTTTCCTTACCAAGTTCTGCATTCATCAAAACAAACGCACTATGCATATCAAGCATTTCTGCGACTAACATAAAAACAAATTGTATTAGTTGAAAAAAAGCTCCCATACAGCTCAAAAAAATTTTGAGTTAAAGTTAATAAGGTAAGATACCGTACCATTACGGTAACATGAAAACACGAATGACTTATATCCCATTAGAAGTGGCGGAACAATTCTCAGATTTTATCATAAGTAGAGACGAGCAAATACTAGATTCCGTCAAAGCTAGAACTCGTGACTTTAGTACAATATCGCTTCTGAAGTTACTATACCAGTTAAAGTGTAATCCTATGACTTTTTCAGATCTTTATACAAAATCAAACATAAGGATGAAAAGGTCTTTTTTGAATTATCTGCACCTTTGTGTGAAGTATAATTTTGTGACAAAAATGGCAGTAAGATCAAA
>DATEAJ010000036.1:0-2938 GCA_035288445.1 Nitrosopumilaceae archaeon | reverse complement strand
CGCCGAACTTGACTGAAAGAGTAAAATCCATGCTTGGGGTAGAACTTGGTGAAAATAATGACACAATTAATGAATGAAAATGGAATTAGATGTGATGGTCGAAGAATAGACCAAATAAGAAATGTTTCCATAAAGGTAGGAGTCTTAAAAAATGCTGATGGTTCGGCATACATAGAATTTGGTAAAAACAAAATTCTTGCAGGAGTTTTTGGACCAAGAGATGTGCATCCAAAACACATGGCAGATCAAGACAGTGGCATATTACGATGTAGATATCACATGTCACCATTTTCTGTAACAGAACGAAAAAATCCTGCTCCTTCTAGAAGAGAAATTGAAATATCCAAAGTCATCAAAGAAGCTCTTCAACCAGCAGTAATACTCAAAGATTTCCCAAGAACAGTAGTGGATGTATTTATCGAAGTTCTACAAGCTGATGGTGGTTCTAGATGTGCTGCATTGGATGCAGCATCAGTTGCACTAGTAGATGCAGGAATACCAATGCGAGATATAGTATCTGCATGTGCTGCAGGAAAGGTAGCAGACAAGATTGTTCTTGATGTAAATGATGAGGAAGACAAAGAGGGGCAAGCAGACATGCCAGTAGCATACATGCCAAATCTTGGTAAAATCACACTTATGCAACTTGATGGAATCTTAACTCCTGATGAATACAAAAAATGCCTTGAAACCGCAATAGGTGGTTGCAAACAAGTTTATGAAATCCAGAAAAAAGCGCTGATGGAAAAATACTTCAAAAACGGAGAGGCATAACAATGACAAATTCTGTAATCATAGAACAACTAAAAAGAGAAAAGATTCTTGAGCTTTTAAATCAGGGAAAACGAATTGATGGAAGAGGATTATACGATCAACGATCACTTTCGATTGAAACTGGAGTAATCCCAAAAGCAAATGGCTCTGCAAGAGTAAAACTAGGCGATACTGAGCTAATCACTGGAGTTAAGATACAACCTGATAAACCTTTTCCAGATCTTGGTGATAAAGGAATTTTGATTTGCACTGCAGAAATACTTCCTCTAGCAGATCCTAAAGCTGAACCTGGTCCACCAGGGGAAGAAGTTATTGAATTAGCTAGAGTCGTAGACAGGGGTATCAGAGAAACTGAGATGCTTGATCTAAAGCAACTTGTCTTAATAAAAAACAAATCTGTAATAGGAATATTTGTTGATAGTAGTGTGTTAAATACAGACGGAAATCTTTTTGATGCATGTTCTTATGCAGCTGTTGGGGCAATTTTATCATGTACTGTTCCAAAATATGAAATCAAAGATGATGCACCAGTATTAGTTGAAGGCATAACTTCGAAGCCTCCAATAAAAACAATCCCTGTTTCTGTAACGATGGCTCGAATAGGTGATCATATCATAGTTGATCCAACATCTGATGAAGAAGCCTGTATGAATGCTAGAATAACAATCACTTCTAATTCTGATGGCAACATATGCGCTTTACAAAAAGGAGGCAGTGATGGCTTCAACATTGAACAACTCTTCAAATGCTCTGAAATCGCACTTTCAGTGGGAACAAAAATAAGGAAGCAACTTGAGCAACTGATGTAATATGGCAAAAGGCAAGAGTGCGTCATTGAGAGGACTTGGAGCAAAATATGGTCTCAAGCCACGCAAGAAATTCACTGCAGTTCATAGGCTACTCAAAACAAAAAGAAAATGTAGCGAGTGTGGTTCTAGTAAATTTGGTAGAGAAGCCGTAGGAATATGGGCTTGTAAAAAATGTGGTTTCAAAGTAGCTGGTTTTGCATATGACGTCAAAATATAGCGCAAAAATAGAAATTTCAGCTGACAAAAAAACTAAATCAATATTTGATTCTCTTCAGACTGACGAAAAATTCTATTCTGAAAACCCAACAAAAACCAAAATGTCACTTGATAAAAAAATCACAATTTTGATTGATGCCCAAGAGTTGTCTCATCTAAGAGCAAATTTGAATTCTACATTACGTCTTATTCAAACAAGTAATGATTCTATTGAATCGGTAAAAATATAAGCAAAGCAACTTGTGAATTTACCATGTCTGTAGGTGGTCAACAATTTCCTCCTTGGTTACAAGAACAAGTTGCACGATTACAAAATTTACAACAAAACCTTCAGTCAATTATGGGTCAAAAACAACATCTTGAGATGGAACAGCTAGAAACAGAAAGAGCACTGGAAGTACTAAAAAAAGCAACAGATGCTGATGCAGTATTCAAGAGTGCTGGCCCTTTATTAATAAAATCAACAAAACAAAATCTGATTACTGAACTTGAAGAAAGAAAAGAACTCTCAAACACACGTGTTACGGTATTGTCAAAACAAGAAACAAGAATTAAAGAGAACCTAAAGGAAGTTGAAGACAAGATAAAGACTATGTTACAGGGCCAAACAGGCGGTCAATCACAAAAAACAGATACTCCCAAATAAAATATTAACAAATTCTTACATCTTTCCATTATATGAAACTAGAAGAACTACGCATGATAGTTGATGAGAGAGAAAGAAAAAGTGGGATCCCTGATCTTTTACGAGCAGTTGGAGTAAAGATCGAACTAACCAACCTTCCAATAGGTGATTATATAGTAGCACCAGAAACTGTTGTAGAAAGAAAAAGCATTCAAGATCTAATCTCTTCTGTTTTTGACGGAAGGCTCTTTGATCAATGTAGCAGACTCAAAGAACACTTTGAACATCCAGCAATTTTGATGGAAGGCAACGTTGACATCATTGATAAAATTACAGAAAACCCACTTGTTTTTTATGGTGCATTATCATCTATTGCTTTAGACTTTAAAATTCCAATTATTCCCACTCCAAGCGCTTCACATTCTGCGAAATTATTGATCTCAATGTGTGCTAGACAGAATACCAACAAAGGCCCTTTCTTGAAAAAAATAAAAAAATCAGATGACATACAAAG
>DATEAJ010000035.1:0-2330 GCA_035288445.1 Nitrosopumilaceae archaeon | reverse complement strand
TTAGTTGCTTAGAATCACGTACTCCAATTTTAGACAAATATTTGATCTTTGAGCGTTGAATTGATATTCCTGCAATAACAAGAGGTCCAAGTACAGATCCTCGACCAGCATCATCTACACCACAAACTATCATTTTGTGTTTTTGTCACATTAGATGTATTAAATCGTTTTATGACATACTAATAATAGAACCAAATTGCAAATCGATCAAATGCAGGACATAGTGGAGATAACAGAAGGAAAAACAAAGCTTCTTGTCCCAAAAGAGTCACTTGAGACAAATGCACCTCCAATGCAACCAGCGTTTTTTAACCCAAGAGCAAAACTGAGTAGGGATTTCTCCATAGTTGCATATTCTACGTTTTTACAAAACTTCAAAGGACCTAAAACTTTCCTAGATTGTCTTTCAGGCATAGGAGCCCGCAGTATACGTGCTGCAAACGAATTAAAAACAATAGAGAAAGTTTTCATAAATGATGTAAATCCATCTGCTTTGGAACTTGCAAAAAACTCTGCGATATTAAATAATACAAACAAGTGCGAATTTTCAGAAAACGAAGCATGCAGATTCCTAAGCTTACATTCAAAGCGAGAAAAACGTGGAGCAATAGTTGATATCGATCCATTTGGTTCGCCATCAAGATATCTTGATTGTGGAATACGTGCGACTTCGCACGGAGGTCTTCTTTCAGTTACTGCCACAGATCTTCCAGTATTACATGGGTTATACAATGATGCATGTCAAAGAAGATACTATGGAATTCCTGTAAGAACAGAATATGGAAATGAAATTGCGTTAAGGTTGATTCTTGGTTGCATTCATCTTGTGGCTGGAAGACTTGGTGTAAAGATTGTCCCGTTATTTGTACAAAACAATATGCATTATTACAGAGTCTACGTTAAGGTACTTGTTAAGACAGACTCTGAAGACAGCATGGGATATATCATACATTGTAAAACATGCGGCCATAGAAGAATTCAGAAAGAAAAAAGCAATTCTTGCGAAATTTGTAATGCAAAATCAGAATCAGCAGGACCGCTTTGGATAGGAGAGATGCATGATAAAACGTTTGTAGACTCGATGTTATCAGAACAAACAGAGTTTACAGTAGACAGGTCTTGTGAAAAAACTTTGTTAAAATGTCAAAAGGAGATAGGTATGCCTCCCTCATTTTTCATGCTTGATGAGATGGCAAGAAAGATGAGAGATACCCCAAAATCACTTGAGAAAACAATTGAAAAACTTCAAAAATCTGGATTTAATGCATCTCCCACAAGCCTAAATCCCTCTGGATTTAAGACTAGTGCCAGAATAGATGAAATTATACAGGTACTACAAAATTAAGGATTATAGCCAAGGCAGATATAGTAAAGTTCACTGCTTGTTTTTCTGCTTGCTTTTGGCTTTCTTATCTGAACTTTTGTGAATTTCTTTTTTATATAATCTCGAAACTCGTTTGAATATTCTCCATCAAATACTTTGAACAATGCATTTCCTTTGTATGCTAGAACATGATCAACTATTTTTGATGCAGCATAGTTTAGTGCAATTTGTTTTGCATGATCAACTGGCCAGACACCGCTTACTTGTGGAGAAAGATCACAGATCACCGCATTTACTTTTCTTCCAAAATGTTCAAAAATCAATTCTACAATAGATTCATCTTCAATATCTCCTCTTATGATGTGTGTATTTGGAATTTCTTCAACGTATGAAGTATCAATACCCATAACTTTTCCTTTATTTCCTGCAAGTTCTAGTGCAACCTGTGTCCAGCCACCAGGCGAACATCCAAGATCTAATACATAAAATCCTGGTCCAATTATGCGATATGATTGATTAAGTTCTTTTAGTTTGTATGAAGCCCTACTTCTGTAACCTTCTTTGTGTGCGAGTTTTCTGTAAAAATCGCGTCTTGCATCAATTAATTTCATTTCTTTGTTTTCTTGTTGGCAAGTTCAGTAATAACCCATTGTTCAATTAGTGGACAAGTTTTTGGACTAACCTCACCGTCAATTGAACATTTTTGTTCTACTGGGCAGATTAAACAGGGTGCAGCTTCAATTGTTTGTGTGCTTACAGGCATTTTTGAAATCTTTAGTTTGTATGTCCATCTGCCATTTTCCAAAATCTTCTCACGTTTTACTATATTGCGTCTTTCAAGTTTGAGAGCTAGTCTTGAGCCGTCTCTGCTAGTCAGTTTTAATTTCTTCCATAAATCACTTTGAAGCATACCTTCATCACCACGTTCTGCAACAATATTACAAACTCGTGTTGTGAGTTTTTCCATATCAAGGCCTTCGATCTGAAAGTTTTCAATTTCTGATTC
>DATEAJ010000034.1:0-9686 GCA_035288445.1 Nitrosopumilaceae archaeon | reverse complement strand
TCTCCTAGGTTTTTCTTTCTTTCCATATACAAGTTCTTTTAATGAAGTGCCATTTACTTTGAAGACTTTCCATCTCACACCAGGAATATCTCCCATTGCGCCACCCATAGTTGCACCCATTCCTTCAACATGTACTTCGTCATGTTCATCAACAAAATTCATTGCACCATCTCTTGGTAAAAAGGCAGTAACTGTTTTTCCATTTTTTATGAGTTGAACCCGAACACATTTTCTTACTGCGGAGTTTGGCTGTTTTGCTTCAATACCTACTTTTTCTAAAACAATCCCTCTTGCTTGTGGAGCACCACCTAATGGATCTGCTTTTTTGTTAAGACCGAGGTTTCTTCTTTTGTAAGTTCCTATAGACCATCGTTGTTTCTTTCTTTTATCTTTGAGAACTCTTCCTGAAAATAAGCCAAGTGGAGATTTTGCCATGCGTTGTCACTCCATTATTTTTTCTGGACTTTGTATCAGAACGCTGGAAATTTGGAAGTATCGCTTTGCTAGAAGACGTGCTTTTTCAGCGTTACGACCTTCTCGTCCAACTACTATGCCTTTCTTTTTTGAATCTACTACAACGATTGCTTGCATAGAACCATCCAATCTTTTGTTTATTTTAACTTCAGAAATCAGTTTTGGATTTAGTGTATTTTTCAGAAATTCTATTGGATCTTCTGCGTACTCTACTAGTTCTACATTTCTTTTTACTACATTTTGTAAGTTTCTGATAGTAGTTCCGCCTTTGCCAATTGCAAGACCCATCTTACCTTGATTAACAACAAATATCACTCTATCAAGTTTTTCATCTTCTATACAATCTCTTGCAGTTGCACCAGTCACATTTTGGAATAGCGACATTAGTTTAATTTGATCTGTAGTTAGTTTGATTGTTTCTGTCATGCCTACGTCTATTTTAAAGTCGATGCCTTGTGTGGCTCATTTAAAGCTTGATAAACAATTGTTAAAAAATAAGACATTTATTCTTTAGTCTCCTGTTCCGCTTCCTTTAAAATTGATTTGAGGTTTGTATCACTCAAAGTTTTTAGTGAAAGGGCTGAGATTCTAAATTGTGTGCCACAAAGTCTTCCAAGTGCTACAGATGAGCCTTTGAAATTTATAGTTGGCACTTTGGAGTTTTTAGCAGTTTCATGTATTTTTTGAAGTATGTTTTTTGGAATAGAGTCAGATAAAATTACAAGTTTGGAATTTTTTATTGAAGTTACTGCTTCCTTTGTACCAAGAGAACATTCGTTGTCCTCCATTACTTCTTTGATTACTTTTTCTAAAAGTTTAGTCATTTTTTATCACTTTCATGTAAAGATCTACAGTACCTGTTCCTACAGGAATATTGGCACCTACTATAACATTTTCTGTTACACCTTTGAGTTGTTCAACTTCACCTGCTAGTGCAGCCTCTGCAATTGTAGGAACCGTGATTTCAAATGCAGCTCTTGCAAGCACACTAGTCTTTGTTCCAGCAATTCCATGTCTACCAATTTGTTGCATGTATCCTCTAGAACACATCAAATCTGCTACAAGCATGATGTATCGAATATCTACTTCGAGACCTTGATCTTCAAGTGTTGTACTAAGTTCGTTTATTAACGCATTACGTGCGGCTTCAATTCCAAGAGTATTTGCAATTTCAAAGACGTTGTTTGTGCGAATGTCTTTTTTATCAATGCCTTCAATTTCGAACACCTTGGCAATGTTAGAGCCAGATGTTTGTATAACCCATTCATCATCCTGTTGTACAATTGTAACTCTTTCCACATCAGCTACACCTTTTACTTTTGTTCCAAGAATTTTGTTTCTAAGAGCAAGTATTGTTTGGGCATCAGATTCCTCAGCAAGAGTGAGTGTGATAGAATTACCACTTGTTTCTATTTCAAATTTCTTTTTTGACGACTGTAGTGCTTCTTCTACATCAGCAATGGTACATGCTCTCTCTTTTAGTTTATCTGGATTCAGATTTAGCTTTATCTTTGTTGAATAATCAGTCTCTGTACTAGATATCAATGCGATTATTTTTGTATGTAAAATCTCACGAGCTATCTGTATGGCTTTTTCCTTTGACTTTTTAAATTTTGGTTCAAGGTAAATGTCCATTGTTGGGGTCAGTGGTTTTTTACGTGCGTCAACAAGCTCAATTAGTCTTGGAAGACCCAAAGTTACGTTTCTTTCTCTAATTCCTGCAAAATGGAATGTCCTGAGTGTCATTTGTGTACCAGGTTCGCCAATTGATTGTGCTGTAACTATACCTACTGCTTGACCGGGTTCTACCTTGGCTTTTTCATACAATTCAAGTGCTTTCTTACATACTTTTTCTATTCCTTCTTTACTTAATTTTGCTTCAAGTAATGCGTCTTGAACCATTTTTGTAAGTTTTGGGTTGAATGTCTTTGTGTATTTTTTAGCAAACTCTGCAATATCTTCTTTTGTTGCTTTTTTACCAGAATCAACTATAGTTTCAGATTCTATCAATCTTTCAATTCTAAATGCTTCACCATGATCACTTTTTGCAACATCAGTTCCATCCTCTCCATACAAGAATTGTATTATATGACCATGGGGATCTCTGACGGTTCCATCGTATTCTAGCTTAAGGTGTTCAAGTGCATTAATCAATCTTCTTTGCATGTAACCACTTTGTTGTGTTCTTACTGCAGTGTCTACAAGTCCTTCACGTCCTCCCATTGCATGAAAGAAAAATTCCAAAGTGGAAAGACCTTCTCGGTAGTTTGATTTTACAAATCCTCTAGCATCAGGATTGGTATCGTTTTCTTTGTAGTGTGGTAAAGCTCTGTTATTGTATCCTTTATGAATTCTTTTTCCACGAATTGATTGCTGGCCTAACGCCCCTGCCATTTGTCCTATGTTTAATGATGAACCTCTAGCACCGGTAGTTGCCATTATTCTACCGGAATTTGTTTCGTCAAATGATTTATCAGCCGTACTACCAGCCTTGTCTCTTGCTTTTGAAAGCTCATTTACAATGTATGCCTCTAATGCCTCTTCTGCAGAGAGTCCTCTGCTAAGCTGTAATGTTCCTTTCTTTGCTTGAGATATTAGATCGTAAACTTTGTCATATGTTTCGTGTATTCCGGTAACAATGTTTTCTTTTGTTTTTTGTGAAAGTTCAAGATCAGAATATCCGTAGCTGAATCCATAATGAGTGATAAATTGTTTTAACATCACCAGTATAGAGTTTAGGAATTTTTTTGCTTCATCATTGCCGTAATCCTTTGCTATTCTGTGTAACACACTGTCTGGTTCTTCAGCACCAATTGCCGCCTTGTCAATTACACCACTAATTAACTGACCATTCTTAATAACAACGTCTTTTGTCGGACCTTTTGTTCCTTTAGACCATTTTGATGTAATAACATAATTGAAATCTTTTGGCATGAAAAGAGAAAAGAGTTGTTTTCCTGTGTAAAGTCCACCACTTTTATTTTTGATTGCAGGTTCTGGGAACGTTCCTTTATAGTTAGCAATCATCGCAAGGTTTGCAAACTCTTGAGGCGTGAGTGTTGTTCCATCTTTTGTTAGCAAGTAAGCTCCAGTAATAAAGTCACGTAGAGCCCCAATTATTGGACTGCCATATCTTGGAGAGATTAATTGATCTTGAACTCGCATCAATAGAATTGCTTCTGCTCGAGCTTCCTCGCTTTGTGGTACATGTAAATTCATTTCATCGCCATCAAAGTCAGCGTTGTATGGTGGACATACGGACGGATGCAATCTGAAAGTTTTTCCTGGTAAAACTTTCACATAGTGAGCCATGATTGACATTTGATGCAATGAGGGTTGTCTGTTAAACATTACTATATCGCCATCTGAAAGATGTCGTTCTATCAGATAACCAATCTCTATGTTGTTTGCTATAGTTTCTCTGTCTTCTACAAAGTCAAGTCTGATTTTAACTCCATCTGGTCTAACAATATAATTAGCGCCTGGAAATTTGATTGGTCCGTTGATGACAAGTTTCTTTAGTCTTTCAATGTTCCATTCTGTCACTACCTCAGGTATTGTAAGTTTGGTTGCTACAGATTCTGGGACACCAACTTCAGAGAGATCAAGGTTAGGATCGGGAGAGATCACAGTTCTGCTGGAAAAGTCAACTCTTTTCCCTGAAAGTGAACCTCTGAATCTGCCTTCTTTTCCTTTTAATCTTTGTGTCAGAGTTTTTAGTGGTCTGCCTGATCTATGGTGAGCTTGTGGAATACCAGAAACCTCGTTATCAAAATATGTGGTTGTGTGATATTGTAACAAATCAACAAGATCCTGTACAATAAGAGGTGGAGTTCCTGCGTCTTTGCTTTCTTTCAGTCTTTGATTTACTCTAATTATGTCCACAAGTTTGTGTGTTAAATCATCTTCAGATCGGATTCCTGTTTCCAGTATAATGGATGGTCTTACAGTAACAGGTGGAACCGGTAAGACTTGCAGTATAAACCATTCTGGTCGTGCAGTGGTAGGATCATATCCCAAAAGTTTCAAGTCATCGTCAATCATATGTGAGAATCTTTCTCTAATTGTGATTGGAAGTAATCTATTTTCTCCTAGCTCAGTCTTTTCTATAAAGATTGTTGGTTTTGTAAATATCATATCGTACTGAGATTTACCACAGTGTGGACAGGTTTTTTCTTTTTTTGCTTTTTCAATTATTTCATCAGGAATGTGTTTTATTGAAATTACGGTATATGCGGCTTCTTTGCTTTTTATTCTATGATATTCTTCAAGGTCTTCTTGTGAAATTTTAAGTCGAGCGCATGATCTGCAAGTAGTCAGGAGAAGTTTGTAGATATTATCTATAAATGCAATATGTAAAATGGGTTCAGCGAGTTCTATGTGACCGAAATGTCCAGGACATCTTGCTGCGGTGTTTCCACAAGTTACACATTTTTGTCCTGGCTCCAAAGTTCCAAGTCTTCCATCCATTAGTCCACCTTGTACTGCCATACCATCTTCATCGTAGGTTTCGGGAGCCGTGATTTCAGCAACTGAATATTTCCTTATTTCAGTAGGTGACCATACAGAGAATCTGATTCCATCAATCACTTTGAGTGTTTCAAGTGCCATTATACTCTCTCCTTAATCAAAAGTCTTGGAGCAACATCCAAGCTCATCATCTCTTGCAATAATAATTTGAATGCGTATGCAACTGAAATTGAAGTCACTTTTGCTTTATCACCACACACACGACAAACAAATTTTCTTTGTTTTATATCATAATATGATACGAGTCCACATCTCTCACAGATGTAAATGTCAGCCTTGTCAGATTCATCAAGCAATCTGTCCTTTAACATCATTGAAGCACCATATGCAATCAGACAGTCTCTTTCCATTTCTCCAAATCTCAATCCACCACCACGTGCACGCCCTTCTGTTGGTTGTTTTGTTAACATTTGGACTTGTCCTCTAGCTCTAGCATGTATCTTGTCAGCAACCATATGATGGAGTTTTTGATAATATACTACACCAATGAAAACTTCTGCTTCGAATGCTTTTCCGGTTCTTCCATCATACATCATTTCTTTTCCAGAATATTTGAATCCGGCAGACTCTAGGACACCTTTTACATCGTCTAATTTTTCACCAACAAATGCAGAACCATCCATTTTTGTTCCACGCAAAGCTGCGGCCTTGCCTGTTACAGATTCAAGAAACATCCCCACTGTCATTCTAGATGGGAATGCATGAGGATTAATCAAAACATCTGGAACAACACCATCAGCAGTATATGGTAAATCTTCGTGGTTGACTAGCATACCAATAACACCTTTCTGACCATGCCTTGATGCAAATTTATCACCAATTTCAGGAATTCTTGTATCTCTTACTCGGATTTTGTACATCTTTCCACCATCGTGTGATTGAGTCATCACTACATTATCTACAACTCCATTTTCAGATGGTCTTACGCCAATAGATGTGTCCCTTCGATAAGGACCTTTTACTTCAAATTCTCTGTACTCTTCCATAAATCGTGGTGGACTTGTTTTTCCTATCAGAATATCGCCTCCTTGAACCATAGATTCTGTTGCAATTACACCGTCTTCTTCTAATAATCGGTAAGCCTTGTCTCCTCTAAATCCACGTATGTTTCCTTCTGCGTTGGGAATTTCAAAGTTATCACGCATGCCTCCAGGATATTGTTTTGCTTCTGCTTCATAGATTCTGTAAAAGAAAGTTCGTCCCAGTCCTCGCTCTACTGATGATTTGCTAAGAACTATCGCATCTTCTATATTATACCCATCAAAAGGTAATACAGCTACAATACAATTTTGTCCTGCAGGTCTATCTTCGAGTCCCAAAAGTCCCATAGCTTTTGTTGTAACAATTGGGGTTTGTGGATATAGCATAAAGTGTTGTCTCACATACGTACTTGCATTCATCAGTGGTGTTGAAAATCCAAGACTCTGTTTTGCCATAGCAGATTCGTATGTATTTCTTGGAGATTGATTATGTTCTGGATAAGGTATGATTGATGCACCAGCACCCAATATTGCCGATGGGAAAATTTCCATGTGTGTGTGCTTTTTGATATTTTCTTCATCCATAGTGATGTAACAGTTTTCTTCCTCATTTGCGTCTGCTAGTTCAATTATTCCCATGTGGAGAAGATCGTTCCATGAAAGGAATTTTTTACTGACTTTGTCTATTAGTTCTTGTGTTAAAAGTGACTTGTTGTCTTTTATAACAATCAACGGACGCAAGACTCTTCCTGCATTACAATTGACGTAGAGTCTTTTTGTAGAACCCTCAATGTTAGACTGATACAAAAATATACCAATATGTGGATGAATTTTAAAGTTACGTCTAAGTTCGCGTAATGAATCTGCAAGCTTCTGTCCATCTTTATAATACCCAATTAATCTTCCATCTACAAAGATTCTAGCTCCTTCTTTTTTTAGTTCATCTTTTGCTTCTGAAACATAAGTTACACCCAGATCATAGAGTTTTTCAATTATATCTTCAGATGGAACATTCACAGATATGATTGCAGAAAGTGCAAGATTCTTTACCAATCCACAGTTTGAGCCTTCGGGGGTTTCACTTGGACAAATTCTGCCAAAATGAGTTGCGTGTAAATCTCTTGCTTCAAAGTTTGGTTGGCTTCGGCTAAGTGGCGATTGAATTCTTCTAAGATGACTTATTGTAGAAAGATAATTAGTCCTGTCCAAAAGCTGTGTTACTCCTACTCTGCCTCTTCCCCAATTTCCAGTTGCAATTGCGTTGTTTAGTTTATCAGTTACTATACCAGGTCTTACAGCTGCAGCTACAGCATTGATTCCCCTTTTTTGGCCTGATCTTTCTAGTTGGTATTTCATATCACGTACCAAGTTTCTAAAAGCTGTTCTGAATAGATCTGCAAGCATTTGACCTGCAAACTTTATGACTTTATTTCCATAATGGTCCTTATCATCTGGAGTAAGCCAACCAAGTTTTAATTCAATTAATTTACAAGCTGCTTCGCCCAAAAACTGTGATTTTTCTTTTCTATTATCAGGGTGCTTGCCAAGATGTGGCAATAAACCCCAATCAAGTAAAGTCTCTGCTCTCTTTATTTGGAATTCTTCAAGCATTCCAGGTGCAATTCTTTTGCTAATGTACACTATAGCATCTTTAGCAGTTGGTACGTCTCCTGATTTTTCAAAAGATGCCTCTAGTTCATCTTGAATTTTGTCAACAAGTGAAACTGCAGCTGCAATTTCTCTATCTGATTCAAGTCCAAGTGCTCGCATCAATGTAACTACAGGTATATCAACTGGCGATCCTGGAATTTTTGCAACAATCAATCCATCATTTTTCATGATAAGTTCTAGCTTTGCGCGATAACCAACAATTGATGAATATACTTTTGCTTTGAATACAATGTTTCCACCAATAATTTCTTTGTCGACAATAATTTTATTATAAGAAAGATCTTCTAGACCGACAATTACTCGTTCTGAACCATTTATGATGAAATATCCACCAGGATCGTTTGGATCTTCGCCATGCTCAACTAATTTTTGTTCAGAAAGATTGTGTAAGACACAAGCGTTTGATCTTATCATCAATGGCATGTCGCCAATATGAACAAATCTGGATTCCAGAATTTTTCCATCCTCCACCACACTTGCTTCAAGCATTACTGGTGATGCATATGTAACATTTCTCAGTCTTGCTTCCATTGGAGCAATATGTGTTATAGAACCATCAAGCTCCATCATTCTTGCCTGTTGAAGTTTTAATTTACCAAGTTGAATTTTGTATGGATATTCTGCACTTTCAATTTCAATTTGTCCCACTTCGTCAATTATACTTTGAAGGCCACGTTCTAAAAATTCGTCATAGGAGTTAAGGTGTTGTCTTGCAATTCCTTCTCGTTTTAATATATCTTGGATTATTGGCCAGCGTTTATTTGAAATGTTTACCATTATTCTTCCACCACATATCTATAATAGATGCTTTCACCTGCTGTTGCACTTTTCCTTGTTATTTTTATCATATCACCCGGCTTGACTCCCAATCCCTTTATTGCAGGATCATTCACGTAGATAAGTGGCATTTCAGTAGGTTTAGTATGAAACTTTTCTAAGACTTCTTCTGCTTCCTTTTTTGACATGATTTCATGCTTTGGAACATAAACATGATCTGGTACCAGTATGTGATCTTTTTTAGTCAGCAAATTAAAAATCTCCTTTGAACAACATTAGCTGTAAATGTATCATTAATCCACAAACTACGAAATTTCCACCGAGAGGTTAATATATATGTAATCTAGACGTCATCGTTAAATTCTGTTTTTTGTCAATATTTTTTTCCGTAACCTTAAATAGTTAAAAGAGAAGACTCCAAGCAAGATGAGTACTCGTTTTAAGGGATTTGCTTTGCTTGCAATTCTGGCAGCAGCTGTAGTAGCTATTCCAGCTTTTGCACAACAAGAAAATCCTTTTGATACAGTACCAATAACTGTCACGACAGATAAAGAGTCATATGCAGATGGAGAAACCATAGTCATCTCTGGTGAATCAAAAGATTTCATCTCCGGAGTACAGGTTAGCGTTGTTGTTATCAATCCCATTGGCAATGTGGTAACAGTTCAACAATTAGATCTGGAAACTGACAAAACATATTCTACTTCAATTACTGCAGGTGGTGGTTTGTGGAAAGCTGCTGGCACATATACAGTAAAAGTACAATATGGAAGCGACAATAGATCAAACGAGACAACGTTTGAATTTAGTGGTTCTTCTGGAACACCTTCAGGAAAGAAGATTCGTGTAGAAGGTACTGACTTTGACGTCAGCTACAGTATCACTGGAGGCAGAGTTCTTGGAATCATAGCCGATATAGAAGCCAAGTCTCTTATCGTATCTATAGAAACGACAAGTGATGGAACATTAATCATTACTCTACCAAGAGAATTGATTAAGGCTGAGATAAATGGTGAGAATGACAGTTTCTTTGTCCTAATAGATGGTGAAGAAGTAGAGTTTGAAGAAGAATCAACAGATATCGACAGGACTCTAACAATTCACTTCCAAGACGGAGCTGAAGAGATAGAGATAATTGGTACTTGGATAATTCCAGAGTTTGGTGCAATAGCAGCTTTGGTACTTGCAGTTGCAATTATATCAATAATTGCTGTTTCTGCAAAGACAAGGCTAAGACTGATGCCAAAATACTAG
>DATEAJ010000033.1:0-5420 GCA_035288445.1 Nitrosopumilaceae archaeon | reverse complement strand
AGTCCATGTTCTTTTAGAGCAGATTCAAAGATCTTGTTAGTATAGAAAAACCTACCAACGGTAACACGTTTTTCAAATACAAGTGCAAACATTGGTTCCATTCCGTTAGAGCAATCAGCTATCATAGAAAGTGTTCCTGTAGGAGCTACTGTAGATGTAAGCACGTTTCTTATTCCATGTTTTTGGATTTTTTCAATAAGTGCATCCCAATCATAATAGTGTGCACTTTTTGGTTTTTCATAATAACCTGAAATTGGAATTTTTCTTTCAGGATATTCTGTTTTTCCGCAAAGTGGGAATGCACCTCGTGTCTTTGCTAAAGCTACACTTTCTTCCATTGAATAATAGCTCAGAGCCTCTGCTAGTTTTTCTTGGAATTCATAACCCTCTCGTGAGTTGTACGGAATTCGCAGCTTGAATAGAAGATCAGCAACACCCATCACACCAAGTCCTATTCTACGCGAATCTTTTGAGGCCTGGTCGATCTCAGGTATTGGGTAATTATTTACATCTATTACATCGTCTAGGAATCTTGTAGTCTTTCTGATTACTTCTTCATATCGTTGCCAATCAAATTCGTACTGTCCATCTGCTTTTCTTTTCACAAAGTTTGAAAGATTGATAGAGCCAAGATTACATGATTCATATGGATACAAACTTTGTTCTCCACATGGATTAGTTGCTCGTAATGGTCCACCGCGTGCTTTTGCAAATACATTGTACTTGTTAATTTGATCAAAGAAGATCAGGCCAGGTTCAGCACTCTTCCAAGCTGACAGTGCTATTAGATCAAGGAGTTGATTGGCATTTACTTCGCGTACTGGACTCTTATCACGTGGACTTCGAAGCATGTATTTTCCATCGCTAGAATTTACTAGTGCACTCCACAAGTCTTCCCACACTCCTACACTCACATTGAAGTTTTCTAAAACTCCTGCCTTTGTTTTTGCAGTAATGAACTTTTCAATATCTGGATGCCACGCTTCAATTATTCCCATGTTTGCACCTCTGCGTTTTCCTCCTTGTTTAACAACTTCAGTTACTGTGTTTATGATATTCATGAAAGAAACCGGTCCTGATGCAACACCAGATGTAGATGCAACCATATCACCTTCTTCTCTAAGATCAGAGTAATTGATTCCAACTCCTCCGCCTGACTTGAAGATTAAAGCAGCGTCTGAAGATGATTTCATTATTTGTTCCATGTCATCAGGCATTGCAAGCACGAAGCATGCAGACAGCTGTCCTAGCCTTCCACCAGCATTCATCATGGTTGGAGAGTTTGGTAGAAAGTCTTGAGATACCATCATGTCATAGTATTCTGCAATTCTTTCTGCATGGTGCTCAAATTGTTTTGCTGCAAGCATGGTGAGAAATTCTTTTATACTTACTTTCATCTGACCTTGCTTTGCCAGATCAATGTAGTGAGAGATTAATCCTCTAAAGTGCCACTTGTTAAGGTGGTATTTGCCTATCTTGAATTTGTAGTTAAAGTCATCAAGTTTGTCAAGATATTTTTTAGCATCTTCTATGTTTTGGGTTCTTCCACCGTTAACTTCAAAAATGGAATTATCTTTTAGTACATCTGCAATTCCAACCAAGACTGCAACGCGTTCAAACATCTCTCCTGGGCTTTCGATTATTTCGCCTTTGTTATTACGGAATAGATATCGTGATGCTAAGACTCGTAGGCAATTAATGTCAAATTTCTTTGATACATCGTCAAGTAATTTTGCATTTAGAACTTTCATCTTTTCTTCTCTAATCTTCCTTCGTTCGTGTCTGTAGAGTATGTAGGCTTTGGCAATTTCACCTAGTCCTTCATCTATTAAGATAGATTCAACCATATCCTGAACATCTTCTACGCTTGGTGGAGCAGATGTTGAAAATCCTTGTTTTAAGAGTCTCATCATAACTCCTTCAGCCAGTTTGTCGGCCAAGCTATGATCTGGCCTGCCACAAGCAATTAGCGCTTTGTATACTGCATTTGAGATTTTATCCTTCTGGAAATTTAATACTCGCCCATCTCTTTTTTTAACTTCGATAATCGAGTTTTCTATTTGTGCAAAGTCCGTCAAACGTCTCCCCGCAACAGTAAGAAAATATAGTATAATAAAGGTTGAGGCAAAAAATATTTTTCTAAAATTGATTTTTGCGTCAATTTTGTTGACACCATTTCAATTTGCAATGGTGTATTAGATCGATTCAAAATAAAAACAAAAAAATCCTATCATAAATTTCAGAAAAATATAATCGCATTTTTCAATTTTTTTAAAAAGATCTGGTATTAACTATAGGTAGCTACGATTATCGGCAAGTTTATGCCAATATGTATGGAGATTTGCAGGTAGGACATTTGTCGGTAATCTTTTCGTCTTTTAGACCACAATTACCACAGATAGGCACTTTTCTGATCGGCCTAAAAGATCCTACAAGTTCACTTGCTTTTTCTATTGCTTTTTTGATTCCTACCGTATCCATATCATCAGATATTTTTAGTTGGATCAATAATCCGCCATTCAACATTTTTGATATGTGATTACATTCTGCAATCTTGTCAGTCTTTAGAGTCATATTCTCTATTTCTGAAGCATTTAACATCATACCAGCACTATAGGCATCACCTTCAACGAATTGGTGAATAGACATTTTACCATATTTTTCGCCATCTAGTGTAGAGAATCTTGTAGCAGCGTCGCTTTCAGTCATGGATATGGTAATGTTATCGCCCATTTCTTTTCCCTTCTTGGCTGCAACCTCTATGGCAGTTTCAAGTACCTTGGTTATTATTTCGTTCCCAGCCTTGTTGTTTTCATAACCAAGTATGCCTAATACGGCTTCTTTTAGGCCTATTAGATTAACTACAAGCGTGACTGATCCTTTTTGCATGTACTGTGTGTTGCTTGCAAGAATTGGATTTAACCCACGCCTAGTTAGATCTGAGATGTCTTTTTTTCTAAGTGACATTGCTGCAAGTGCAGGTTTCATCAAAATTGCAAGACGTGCCCTAAAGTAAGTTTCGTCCTTATTGGATTCAAACGCAAGCCTAGGCAGGTTTATGGAGAGTGCTTGTAAGTTAATTGATGTACCAGTGTTTTTTGTATCTCCGCGTAATATTCCGTGGTTCGATAAATGACCCTTGGAGAAGATTATTTGCCCTCCTAATGTTATAATCTCAGAAAGTATATCAGAAAACTCGCTTACTTTGCCTTTTTCATAATCAATTATCAATCCAACATGTGGAAGTGGTGTTGATTTGACGTATTTCTTGTAGCCAGCAAGTATAGCACCTATGATTTTGGAATCAGAACCGAGTTGGATTCTAAATGATGCCAGTGCTGAGTTTTTGTTATATTTTGGTGCAGTTGATGTTATTGCAAACGCATTTGCAATTTTTTCTTCAACTTCTGAAAGGTTTTTTGAATATTTTTGTAAAACTGTTACTAATCCATCGATAATTACTTCTTGTGATACCTCTTTGAGAAGTAAGGATGTAAGTAATGAAAGTGATGTTGTAAGATCATCAAGTGTCTTAATCGGTGGCATCCTTGTCACTCCAAGGAATTTTCCACGTAGATCAATTCCATCTTCAAGTAGTTCTTTAATATTTACAAATATTGTATCTGGCAAGAGTGACCAGATTCCAGTATTTGTTAGGTGTATATCACCTGAAAGATGTGAATCTGCTACATCCTTTGGTAATGTGTTGAGGATAAGATGCTCCCCAAAGACTGTCTGACCAGTCTTAAAGAGTAGCCCTTCTACACCATTATGTATACCGTCAACGTTTGTAATCATTTCATGAATATCATATGCAGGAAGACCTAACCTAGCAAGCTTATGCCTGTATTCCTCATGACCGTGCTCCAAAAGAACGGCATTAACCATTTCACGAATGAGTGAAGATGTTAAGTAAGTGGTTTGAAACTTGTAGATGCGATTTTCTACCTCTTCTGTTATCTTTTGTGCTAATTCTAAGGGAAGACTACCCTCTCGTACGAGGGATTGTATTATCTTATGAGAGTTAAATTCCTCTATTGCTTCGTGCGATGTTCGTACATACATCTTTCCGCTTTCTATTATAGAACGTTCCTCGATCTGTCTTGCAAGGCTTAGAACCAGTTTCCCAAGGTTTGTTATGGTATAGCGCCTTTCAGATTTATTTAAAGCCACGAGAGATTGCCTTAACAGCTTTCTAAGGTGATATGCAAATTTCCCACTTTCCTTTTTGGATTTGAAGCCTGCAAGTGATTTAAGTTCAGAATAAGTAAGTGGTCCTTTTGAGTTTAAAATACGTAGTATATCGATCCTGTTTGGACTTGCCATAACAGAAAAGATCATTCTTACCCGCTTTGATGCTGATTGTAGAATTCCGCCACGTTTTTGATCCTCAAAATCTTCCTCTAGTTCCATAGGCATGTCTAGATAGCATCAGTAAATAAGATTTGTGACGAAATAGATCGCATAGTTACATTTTTAATCAGTTTTTTTGTACATCTACAGAAAATTCTGATGTAGAAAGAGTTTGCCCGCAAGATGGACATTTATTATTATATGGTCTTACGACTTCTTTAACAGATTTTAACATTCGCATGTTTGCTATCTTTGTACCACATTTACCACAGACAACGTCAACTGACATTTGTGATCGTTTTTTGTTAATGTTATAAAAGAACTGTTTTGTGTTTTTTTTAATCAGTTTAATAAATTTGATTTACAGTTTTTCTATCAATATACCACGTTCATCATAACCAGCAATTTTGGTTTTTGTACCAAGTGGCAGATCAGATGGGGAGTTAATATTTTTCATAAAACCAGATATTTGAAGATCTGCTCCATCTAGTTTTATTACAACCCATGCATATGGAGTGTATTTTTCATATCCTGCTGGAGGAACTGTGATAATAGTATAAGTAACAACCGTACCTTTTCCTTCGATTAAGGCATTCTCAAATCCCTTATTACCACAATTTTGGCAGAAATAGGTCGTGGCAAGGTGCAAATAACCACATTTTGTGCATTTACGGGCAAGAATCTTACCTGATTTTGCGTTATTAACGAATTCTTCTTTTGCTGACAAGTTATACACTTTTGAAGATATGTACTGCACAGCTTGCACCTGTTGCGCCAAAGTTATGTGTTAGACCAATTTTAGCATCTTTTACTGTTCTTTCTCCAGCTTTTCCTGTAAGTTGATCAAATACTTCAACTACTTGACCAATTCCAGTTGCACCAATTGGATGTCCTTTTGATTTTAGTCCTCCTGATGGATTGATCGGTATAGCACCATTTAGCTTTGTCATTCCTTGTCGTACTGCATCAACTGCTTTTCCTTTTTCAAAAAATCCCAAGTCTTCAGTATCAACTAATTCTGCAATTGTAAAACAATCATGTACTTCTGCAAAGTCAATATCTTTTGG
>DATEAJ010000032.1:0-2528 GCA_035288445.1 Nitrosopumilaceae archaeon | reverse complement strand
TCTTTCAAGACTTGCCTGAACATGAAATTTTTTTGCATGAGCTAACTGTACAACTTTGTGCATCATTTTTTCTGGTCCACATGTGTACACTGCATCAAACTTTTTTTCAGAAATCAATTTTTCCATCTCGTCTGTTACAAGCCCTGACTTGCCGTACGTTCCATCTTCTGTCACAACAATAACTTGATGTTTGTTATGTTCAAGAAGTTGGTTTGCTAATTTTTCAAAAAACACTTCTTCTTTGGTTTTTGCGCCAATCAATACTGTAACTTCATTAGTTTTTTTCAAAAATATCAATAGTCGCATCAACGGAACAAGTCCAGTTCCTCCCCCCACAAGCAAAAGTTTGCCTTGTTTAATGGTAAAAGAATTACCGTAAGGACCTCGCATACCTATGTAATCACCGACTTTGAGATTGTAAAGTGACGTTGAAGCAACACCATGCTTTCTTACTGTAAACCCACCTTTTCCTTTCTCTAAGGTTATCATCACGCTCATTGGCAATTCATTTACACCGGGAATCCAGACCATTGCAAACTGTCCTGGCAAGACATTAGCAAAGACTTCATCAGAGAAGACTAGTGTACGTACTGTCGGTGTTTCTTCAATTACTTTTTCTATTTTTACAACTAGTGGTTTGTTAGAATTTCTTTGCAATTCCTACCATCTCTTTTATTTTTGAAAATCCTTTTTTTTCCATGTATTTTGATATACCATCATTAATTTCTGAAAATACACCAGTCCATTTCTCACCTATCGCACTACCAATTTGTACTGCGCTTGCACCTGCAAGTATGAATTCAACTGCGTCTTCCCAGTCTGAGACACCACCACAACCAATTATTGGAATATCAAATTTGGATGAAATTTCATAGACGCATCTTACCGCAATTGGTTTTATGGCAGAACCAGAGAGTCCTCCTATTTTATTACTAAGAAGAGGACGTGTTGTTTCTACGTCAATTCCCATTGCTCTAACAGTGTTTATTGCAGTTATCGCATCAATTCCTGATTCACATGCAGCACGTACTGTTTCAAGATAATCTGATGCTCCTAGTCCCACTTTAGCAATTACAGGAACTTTGGAATGAGACTTTACTGATTTTACTATTTTTCTTACTAGATTAGGATCGTCACCAACTTCTAGTCCCACTTTTTCTACGTGTGGACATGACAGATTAAGTTCGTATCCCAAAATTTTTACATTTTCAAATTGTTTTATCATAAAGACAAAGTCTTCTTCTACAGATCCTACTAAACTGACAATAATTGGCACAGTAGTGTTTGATTCGATCATTTTTGCAAAATATGGAGCTCCTGGATTTGACAGACCTACGGCATTTAGATAACCAGATTTTACTCCAACTATTGTAGGGTTAGGATAGCCGTCCCATGGTTCTTTGCTAAGTGATTTTGTGACTAGTGCGCCTGCTCCATCCTTATATAATCGAGCAAAAACTTCAAGCGAGATTCCAAGGATGCCGGAAGCAAGCATGGTTGGCCTTTCAAACTCAATTGGCCCTACCTTAGTTGAGATGTCAGGTTTCACTTATGATTATAAAAAATTGTTCTCATATAACAGTTCATGTGTAATTACACACCATGGAATGTTACCTTTTTTAGTGAGAGAGTGTGAATGTGTGAAGTATGCATTTTGTTATTTTAACAGAGATTGGTGTAGCAGTATTTGATAAAAATACATGTGTGAAATCTCTTCCTTTCTCAGATCCTGCCAAAGAGTATATTGAGATAAAAGAAGAAAGGGCAAACGTATACCAACTCTCAGATTTTCTTTCGAAATTAACTTCGCCAGTTTTTGTAAACGATTCATCGCTTCTAAAACTTTTGAAAAAAAATTCAATTGAAGCAGAACTAATGGATAATGCAAAAATAGAAAACATCCAAGCTTCAAAATTAAGGGTTCTAGTTGATTCTGGTTTTGCAAAAGATGAGGATGACGCAAGAGCAAAATTACGAGACTTTGCAGTACAGCTTTCTTCATCAAAAGTAACAGAAACATCTGAGAGTCCAGATCTTCACATAATTCAAACTATTAACACGCTGGACGAAATTGACAAGATTATAAATGGACTTAGTTCGCGATTAAGAGAATGGTATGGCTTACATTTTCCAGAGCTTGATAATTTAATAGATAGCATAAATGGATATTCCAAAATAGTTTTAGCAGGTACAAGAGACGACATCACAGATAACGTGTACACTGAAGCTGGATTTCCTGATACCAAAGTAGAGATGCTGTCTTTATTACAGAAAAAAAGCAAAGGAGGTAAGATATCAGAAGAAAATCTTGCAATTGTTCAGTCAATTGCAAAGCAAATATTGGAACTTTTTGATTTAAGAAATACACTAGAAAAACATGTAGAAACTCAGATGGAAATCGTTGCACCAAACTTATCTGGCATACTTGGACACGCTGTAGGAGCTAGAATTTTGGCAAGGGCTGGAAGTCTCAAAAGACTTGGTTCCATGCCTGCCAGTACTATTCAGGTTCTTGGTGCAGAGAAAGC
>DATEAJ010000031.1:0-11808 GCA_035288445.1 Nitrosopumilaceae archaeon | reverse complement strand
AAGAAACACAGGTTCCTTTTAAACCAACAGAAGGACGCCCAGTATACTGTCGTGAGTGTCTACCAAAACACCGCGGCGAACGAAGATTTTAAGCTGAAACACGTTTAAAATTATTTTTTCATTCAATCATGATTATAGAATAAATTCAAAACAATAAAATCAATAAAGATAAACATCGTATCCTACAAGCAAAAAACAGGATTTAGAACAAAATGAAAGATATCAATGAGATTATGCCAAAGGTTCAAAACATGAGATGGGGTGCATTATTGAATAAATTCCCCACAAATGAAAAAGTAAAACTGCTGAATAAGATATTTCCTCACAACGGAAAATGGCATACTGTCTTTGAAGAAGATGAACAGGTCTTTGTTGATGGGGTTAGGGTCTGGAAAAAAGATGCCAAAGCATGGACATGATTTGAGACTGTGATCCCTTTTATCAAAAACCATCTTTTATATAAAAATTTTATATCATAATACCTTGTAGTATATTGTATGTTAGTATTACACGATAGTTTTGTTCTAAAATTGCAAAAGCATCTGGCTTCGGCGGGAATGGATAATGAACTTTTAGAGCCAGGTACTATGGACTTTGAATATGATTATCCAAGAATCCAGCTTACCGGACCAACTGAAGGAATTGCAAGTGTGGGTGCGATGCGAGTAAGAGATGGGCACATCACATATCTTGATGTGCTTAAAAGAAAGGTGCTTGAAGAAAGTGGATTTTCTCCAGGCAGTACATATGGTTTGGGATTGCATGAATACACAACGTGGAAGATCAGATTTTTTTTATCACTTCCACCAACAATTAAGATTGGCCCACTAAACATTGGAACAATAAGCAAAGTTCTAAAAGGCAAATTTCATTCAAAGATAGAAGATTTTGTCTGGAACGGATTTGGTAAGCTAACTACCCTTCCACCAGGACTTGTACACGACGATGTAATATCAGCACTTGATTCTGATTCCAAACTAAAAGAATTGATGATGAAATCACTTTTAAAAGAAAAAATAATCACCGTATCTCATTATACGCCAAAAAAATCAAAAGAACAAACAGGTGGACACCAATCATTTACCAAAGTGTTGATTACATCTGACTGGAAACCACAACATGATCTTCTAATTGATAATAATACCGTCTCAACCTATCAACAAATAGCAATCGATATCAAAAATGCAATAATCCGACTACGTTACGTCTTGGAAAATAATTAATCAACAAGAATATTTTGACCATTACTTAATTATATGATTCACAGTCAATTTTTTTGTGAGCGAACAACCTCCTGTAAAAAAGACACTGATTCAGGAGTTTATGGATTTCTTACAAAAATTTGGAATAATAGGATTGGCTATTGCCTTTGTTATTGGTGCAGCAGCTTCTAAACTTGTAACTGCCATTGTATCTGATATAATAACTCCACTTGTGGGACTTGCTCTTCAGGAAACAGGAGACTTAAAGACACTAGTGTTTCCTGTAGGAAAATCAACATTCTTGTATGGTGACCTGATCGCAAATATAATAGACTTTCTAATAATAGCATTCATAGTCTTTATCCTTTACAAACAACTAACCAGATTCAAACTTGTAGAAGACAAAACAAAATAAAATCATTACTTTGACCCTGGAATCTTTACTGATGACTCTCAAATTTTAAATTTTTTTATTAATATTCTATTGCTATCAAGGTTAGAGTGGTTCGCACACCTTCCAATTTTCGTATTTTCATTGTGATTGTTTCTCTAAGATTGTCAATAGTAGGAGTTTGTACCTCCACAATGATATCGTATGCACCAAAAACCCCGTTTACACTTTTGGCTCCTGGTATTGATTTTATATCATTTATGACTGATTCTTCTGACCCCATATCACAATTAATCAGAACGTATGCTGTAGCCATAATTATATAATACATTCAAAATATTTCAAAGATTCTATTTCACAAGACACGTTAGCTTATTGAGATTTCACCACGATTTTGTCGTATAATATTTTGATAATCTGTATGGGTATGAGTATCAATAACATGCGATATGGTGTCAAAACCTGCATTCTTTGTCTCTTGAATAACAAAGTCGAGATCAAGCAAAGGATCTACAATCGCACAATCTCTTGTCTTTGATGAAGCAATAAGATATGTGACACATCCAGAATCATCTCGCTTGATTTGTTTGAATACAAGACTAGACAATTCAATTAAAGAAATAATTTCTGTATAAAAAACATGCCCTGTGTTTGAATTTCAACTATGATGTGAAACAATAAAGTGGAAAGTTTTGCCAAAAAATTATTTTACAGAAGAAAGCATCTTCATTGCCTTTTCCCTTGTTAGTGCAATCATTGTTTCTGTTTTAGCAATGTCAATGCGACCAGCTTTTAAGAACCACTCGAAGAGCTTCTCCTCATTTGGTGTCTCTACAATCCATACCGCATCATATCTCCCCATTGTCCAGTAGGATGCCTTGATTTTGATGTATTTTGGAACATTTTTGAGAACCTTGCTTCCGTATTCTGCTACTTCTTTTGCACTTTTTTTGAACTTCACTAAAATTATCGCAATCATAGTTTCAAATACAAAAGATTAAGATAAAAACTGTTCTGAAACTAATAATAATTTCCTTCGATTAACAAATAACATATATTCACAGTGTGTCTGTTACCAAATAGTGAAACAATTTTTCAAGGAACTATGTGAAAAGATAGCTGTACAAGATCCCGCAATACGCTTTGTTGGTATTGCAGACCAGGATGGCATACTTGAGGCAGATGCAGAAAGAAAGGGTCTCAAAGCAATATTTTCGCCAGACCAAAGGGCAGAATATGCAATAACTGCTGCAAACAGACAAGCAACAAGACTGCGTTGGGAGTATCTTTTAGGTAAAATTAGTTTTGCAACATCACACTATGAAAAGTTAATTCGTGCCACAATCCCAATTGCAGATGAAAACAGACGTCTTTCACATGTGGTCTTGGTTTCATTTGATCCACAAGCAAAAGCTGATGAAATCATCATAAATAAGATAATTCCTTTGATTGGACAAAATATGAAAAATTTTAAGTAGACCACTAAAAATTAAAAATATGTTTGATAATTATGATATTATTTTTGCTTTCTAATAGACCATTTTGAAATAAATATTCTAAAAACAACTGATCGATAGAATTTTTTCAGATAGATCTTAAATATTTGAGATGACATTATAATATTAATGACATTTGTTGTCAGAGTAATGGATTGAAGTAGCGTGATCCCGCAGAAATCATGTGATAAATCGGGCGCAATGGCGCTGATTTTTGGGTGGTAATCTCCCTACATTCTGCAAGAGGGTCACGCCATTATTTTAAACCCTATGAGTGTAAACAGAAACAAATGGGCAAATATGAAGTTCCTCCACTAAATTACAAATATGATTCACTGGAACCATACATTGACGCAAAAACAATGGAGATACACCACACAAAACACCATCAAGCTTATGCAGATGGTCTAAATACCGCACTTGAAAGCATAAATGCACTCACTCACAAAAATTATATCACATCAGTCTTATCGGATTTGACTACTGTTCCAGAAGATGTGCGAAACGCAATAAATTTTCATGGTGGAGGATTTGACAATCATAGACTGTTTTGGGAGAGCATGAAGCAAAACGGGGGAGGAGAACCTGGAGGAAGGCTTGCAGATGAAATTAAAATTTATTTTGGTAGTTTCAAAGAATTTAAAGAAAAGTTTTCCCAAGGCAGTTTGTCTATTCAAGGAAGTGGCTGGGGCTGGCTAGTTTATAATCAAACATATTCTAGATTAGAATTCAAGGCAATGCCTGATCAAACAAGCCCTTGGACACTTCGATTAATACCAATTCTAGGTTTGGACGTTTGGGAACACGCATATTATTTGAAATATCAAAACAGACGTGCAGACTATATTGAAGCATGGTGGAATGTTGTCAACTGGAATGAAATAGAAGAGAGATTTTTACGTGTTGTGAAATAGCCAAATTTTAAAAAACAATTAATCCTATAACAGTTCAAATTTCTAGATCGCTTACCTTGTAGTAAGCATAACCTTATTACCCAAAAACACATTCTCTAATTTATAATGAAATTATATCTTGACTTTGAACCATGTGACGAATGTAAAACCCTGATAAAGGAGCTTAGTGAGAGCGACCTAATCTCAGATGAACAAGCAAAAGAAAAAGAATCTGCCAAATTCTTGAGACATCTTACGTATAATCACACCGAGGTAGTCAAAGCTATAATAAAAGATGTGCCAGTACAAAAAAGAAGACAAGAATTTGACTGGTTCAAATAGATGTAGTTTTATAGATTCTTTTTCAGATTTCTGTTTGGGCGGATTTTAACTATTGGTACCTTTTTTATAAAATTGATTTTCAAATCTGAAAACACTGTAACATACGTTGTTACTCCTTTATTGTTGTCATTATGACGAGAATTATTCCTTATTATCAAACCCTCCTTGATCAGGGAATTGATTTTTCTATATCCTGATGTTTTTGGAATATTACAACTTCTTAAGGCTTCATTGACTGGTTTTGGATTATTTACCAATTTCATCAAAATACTTCTCTTATCATCATCTGCAAGCGCACGCAAAATAGTTTTAGCACGAGTTTTGCTTTCTATGGTGATCCACATCTGTTTATTTTTGGATATTCTATACCTCTCCATTTGGTTTCATGCAGTCAACACATCTATCAAATATAACAATATTTCTAGTACTAATTCTACACAATATTTTTTAATTACATTTAAGAAGGATTCTTAAAATGAATCTAAAAACAGCGTCTGGTATCTCTATTATGGTCTTATTGCTTGGTGTTGTAAGCTCAAGTTATCATACTGCGTCTGCATTAGGCACAAATGACTCTATAATCCTCAAAAAGGATTTGAGAGTAATAATGAATGATTACAAGACCAGTATAGAGGAAGCAAAGGCAGAACTGTTATTTTCGGTTAAAAAGGCAAACGCTGATGCAAAACTAGCAGTGCAGAAGGGGATTCCTATGGATGAGATAAATGCAGCAACAAAAACTACCATTGCCAAAGCAAGAGCTGATCTGAAACTTGATATCCAAAAGGCAAAGGCAGAAGCAAAGGCTGCCTTATTTCAACTTAAAGCTGCTGTAGATAAAAACAATTCATCCTAAACTCGAGATATTTGAAATAATCTTTTGTTTTGTTACTGATGAGAGATATCAATGAGAACAGATATGAAATTTCTACGAAGAAGCTATCTGTATTGGCTGGGCACTGTGTTTTGAAAGATCTTTGTGAATAGAAGCATGAGACTCTTGCTTGAAAGTCAAATTACACGTGTAACATTTCCATACTGTCATACTCATACTTTCTTTAAACAATTTTTTTATATATAAAATCCGCGTAGAAATTATTCTTTTCACTTGCGGACTTCATTGTCTACGGCATCTGCCATCAAATCAAGCTCAGCAAAACTTCCAAACTTTTGATACGTTAATCTTTCCAAAGTTTGTAGCACGCTTTTTACAGCACGATATTGTGGTATTTGTGGATCGTTTATCTCCCCATACAATCCAATGCCTTGTATATTGTTTGATTTTGCAAATCCTAAAATCAAACCATTAAATCCGGTTATCAGTGACTGCTGTGGAGTTATATCTACTCCAAGTTTGCTTACTTGATCAGTGAGTTCAGGCGAGGTTGTTGTAACAAACGTTCTGGGATTTTTTCCTAAAACGTGATTTGTATGAAATGCGCCAAGTGTGTAGACTAGTCTGACCTCATATCTTTTGGCAACATCTATGACATCTTGACATAGTTTGTAAAGGTCCTCGTTGTTTTCGGGTTGGCCTCTACCTCCTCCAAAGACTATGATATCCTTACCGTATCTGTACTCCCATTTTTCTTGGTAATAATCAATGTAACCTCCCTTATCGACAACATAGGGTGGATACGATGATGAAACATAGCGAAATAGACGCGTACTTAGGTTCCCATTGATAAGATCAATTGCTGTACTGCCTACATTTCCCATGTCTTGCATGGCAGCTATTACTATTGGTTTTTTCAAGTCAGGCTCTTCTACATTAACAAATTCCATATTCTTATTTTGCACTTGATATAATTAATACTTGGGGTTTGTTGCAAATTATTTTCGTGTTACTTCATACACTGCACCGTATTCTTGTGGGTCTGATTCTCTAGTTACTAATCGGTAACTGTATGAATCAAAAGATTTTACGATCTCATACAAGGTCTCGCCTATAACTAACCCATTTGGTGGTGCAAATCTGTTAATCTTGGCACATTTGTTTACGGTAGAACCAAAAATGTCATCAATCGCAGAGGTAGCAATTTTTGCTACTCTTACAGAACCATATGTTGCACTAATTCTATAATCAAACGCTGGCAGTCCTTCCTGTTGCATTTTTTTACTAATGTGTGTATTTAGCTCACCAATTTTTAAGCAGCCTTCTAATGCATCTTTAATGGCATCTTTTTCCTGTGTGTTTGTTTTTGGAAAGTAAAACAATAACGCATCGCCTATATTTTTTACAACAATTCCACCGTGGTCACCAATCCAGATGGCCATAGAATTAAGAAAGATGCTGTAGAATTTACTTGATTCCAAATCCGTTAAGTTGGCAGTAAGTTTGGTAGATCCTATAACATCAAGGAAACAAACAAAGTAATTTTCACTTTGATCAGAAAATTGTAACAGCACGTCTTGTTGTTGTTTTATAATGTCTTCTCTTTGTCTAATGGCAATTAATGATTCTTGTATCTTTTTTGCCATTATGTCAAAGGATGAGGAGAGTTGTCCTATCTCGTCATCTCTTTTTATGTTGGTTCTTATCTCAAAGTTTCCGTTTGCTATCTCATTTGCCGCATCTCGTAGCTTTATTATTGGTCTTGAAAGACGCTTTGACAAGACATATGCAAGCATCACCATCACTACTATTATTACAACTCCTGCAAGAAAGATCTTGTTTTGGAGAATTAAAACAGGTTCAAATATTTCAGATTCATCTTTTTCTGCAAGCAAGACAAATCCCAAGTCTTTTGCACAATACGAGTGGCTATAGATTGGGATTCCTCTATAGTCACTGTATACCCCTCCCATGCTGTTACCTAGATCAAAACAGCTCGATACTGGTAGAGTATTTACTGTTTGATGAAATGCGGCATCTTTTACAAATCGTGATTCTGAAATCATCACATGATCTTTATTTACTAGATATACCTCGCCTGTATCACCTAATCCACTTCTGGTTAACAGAATCTTGTCAAGTTCTACCGTACTTGTGTCTGCGATTAAAACTCCAATTGGTTCTTTGCCTTCTGTTCCAAAAATAGGTGTGACTACAACCATCACCCTTTCACCTTGAGAAGTTGGTTCTAATTCTACAAAAGGCTGAGTTAGTCCTCGAACAAATCGAGGATCTTTTGAAAAATTAGGATTTTCAATTCTGCCTAAAGAAAAAAAGATAGTTCCATCATTGCCAATAATTTTCAAGTCTACTAAACCAATTGAATAACCAACTAATTCACGAAACGCTTTTACCTCAGTAAGGAAATCAAGTTTTTTTTCTTTAATTTTTAAATTAAAATTAGGATCATCATGTAAGTTGTTTAACTCATTAACTAAATCATGTACCGTGGGTGTAGTAGCTAAGATTTGTGCGTCTTTGATTCTAGTATAAAATAATGTTCTGACTGCTTCTCCTCTTATCTTTGATTCCCCTATTAGTTGATTTTCTACTCCTTCTTTGAGAGTATTTTGCGCAAAGTTGAAGCTTAAAACTGCAATGGTGACAAGAGTAATAGCTGATACTATCATCACTAACGAAATTAGTTTTTTATCTAGACTGAATGATAGCCTGCTTGGCAATAAATTTGCTGAACTCCCATACTTACTTTAATGTTATTCTACTTATCACTGTTGAGACAAACTCTATGAAAGAATTCTCAATCTAGTTTTTTATCTTTGACCCATTATTTTTTGCATTTATTGGAGCACAAGCTGATTTTAGAGAGTTAATGCCGAGGTCTATACTCTACTATTGTAATAATGGTTGCTATAACTACAATAATTACACCACTGTGGCTAAAATCAAGTTACAAAAAAGAGAGTGCACAAGAACCACAGTCAGCCTAGGTTATTACCATACAATGAATCAGACATAATACAATGAAAAAAAATACAATAATATTTGCTTGAAGTAACATTCAATTAAAACAAATAAACAAAAAATCACAATGGATCTTGATGATTGTATTCTATCACAACTGACAATAGATTCTACAAAGCGAGAATACGCTCTTTACTATCAAGATAAAATGTATTCTCTAGAAGATGTCACTATCACTAAATCACCAATGCCAGTAAACAAACCAACTTCTAGGGGCGGTGTATATTCTATACGCGATAAAGAATACAAAATCAAAGGAACAATACACGATCTATCTGTTATGCAGTTTATTTCTAAAATGATGCTTGGACCAAACACAGAATTTCAGGAAATTCCTATCAAAACGCATGTGGAAATTGATGGCAAAATCAGACCATGTACACTGTTTACATATTTGACTAATGCCATGAATAACTCTTCAAAAATAATCTTTAATTTGCTAATCATAGGAATAAAAATTGAATAAAATCTATTTTTGTTTTCTAGTAAGGCAATGAGACAGATGTAAGTCACAAACATAACAAACATAGGTTTATCGTCATTGCCAAGTATGGAAATGGTATGTTAGAAGCAACAGATCTGGAGATCAAAAAAGCATTGCTGACAATATCAATAGAAGAAGCATTGCTTGAAATAGGTAGACCAGTTTTAGATGCAGTTGCACATTCCCTGTATGTTAATTACAAATGTTTTATTCCTGATTGCCTAGA
Organism: Nitrosopumilaceae archaeon; assembly: GCA_035288445.1. GTDB lineage: Archaea > Thermoproteota > Nitrososphaeria > Nitrososphaerales > Nitrosopumilaceae > UBA8516. The sequence goes on along the minus strand of DATEAJ010000031.1, from coordinate 2,897 downwards.
TCATCCTGAATATCTAAAGCAAGTACTCCAAGAGTTGTATGGGAATGGGTGTTCAAATATTATAAAATCAATTCACAAACATTTAGATGAATATGCTAGTATGCAACAAATTGAAGAATTTCTAATATCTATTGACCCAATGACTATTCATTCATATCCATCAAGATAATATCTATTAAGATAGTTGCAATATAACATAATAGTATTGCAAAATAATTTACAACATTCTAATCTAAAAAAAATTCTATTCTTTACTATTGTATTTACTGGCCTTGCACTAGTTGTTGCAAACTTGTTTGGAAAAGACACTGCGACAACGGTATCATTGTTACTTTATGTTCCTGTAACCTTGTCACTTGTCATCTTATCTATTATTTTATCAAAGAGATTTGGTATGAAAGGAGATCATGGAACAGCCTGGATTTTATTTTCTATTTTTGCTATATTGTGGTTTATTGCAGAAAGAATTTCATTATATTATAATCTGAAATTAGGGGAGGAACTGTTTCCTTCTGAAGCCGATGCTTTTTGGCTTGCAGGATATCCATTTTTGTTTGCGTTTATGATGTTTTATCTCAGGCCAATGAAAAACTCAATTACTAAAAAAATGATTTTCCTTGCTATGGCAATATCCGTTGTATTACTAATTCCCTCCTTATACATCGTAAGCTATGAAAGTATGGATGTAGATTTGTCCGAGACTGCGATCGCAATTGCTTATCCAATTGGCGACGCAATCCTTCTGATTCCTGCAATAATTGGTATTGCATTATTTTTAGGAGGAAAAGTAAATTTCCTTTGGACATTAATGTGCATTGCAATCGTATTTGAGACAATTGCAGATACAGGATTTTTGCTTGCTACCATAGATGACTCTTACTATGAGGGGCACCCAGTGGATATTCTCTTTATCTGGTACTATGTTATATTCTCATTTGGAGTATACCATCACATTACTCTGTTCAAAGATCATAGAAAAGATCCTTACAAGAACGTGCAAGAATTAAGATAGCATCAGTTTTGTTAAGATGTATACTCATAACCAATTTTTGGCTAATTGCATCTTATTATCATTTGTAGATGCGATAGACTTACTTAACCCAATAAAATAAACAGAGTTTCATGAGACTAGTTTGGCCAAAAAACTATAACGTAACATTTGAACCAGATTTTAAAAATTTTACTTTCATGGGAAAAGAAAAGATATCTGTTGAGATCGCTAAACCAACAAACAAATTTATTTTAAACTCTGCTGAAATTAAAATAAAAAATTGTTTTGTTATCATAAAAGGGAAAACCCTCAAAGCCAAAGTAAACTTTGATGAAAAAAATGAAGAACTAACAGTCACCATGCCAAAAAAAATCAAAGGCAAGGCAGATCTTTTCATTGATTTTATTGGAATTTTAAATGACAAACTTGTGGGACTGTATAGAAGCGAGTACAAAGACAAACAAGGAAAAACAAAATTCATGGCATCTACTCAGTTTGAAGCGGCAGACGCAAGACGCGCATTTCCATGTTGGGATGAGCCTGAAGCAAAAGCAACTTTTGATGTTTCAGTAATTACAGATAACAATCTTACTGCAATATCAAACATGCCCATCATATCTAAGAAAAAGATTGGCAAAAAAACACTCTACAAGTTTGCTCGCACACCTGTGATGTCTACTTATTTGCTATATCTAGGAGTTGGGGAGCTTGAATTCTTGCAAGGCAGACTTGGGAAAACAATGATAAGAATCATTACAACCAAAGGAAAGAAAAACCTGGGAAAACTATCATTGCAATTTACAAAACAATTCCTAAAATGGTATGAGGATTACTTTAAGATTCCATATCCTCTTCCTAAACTTGATATGATTGCTGTGCCTGATTTTGCATCAGGTGCAATGGAAAATTGGGGCGCCATTACGTTTAGAGAGACCATACTTTTGTATGATCCCAAGACATCCTCCACTGAAACAAAACAACACATTGCAGAAGTAATATCACACGAGATTGCACATCAGTGGTTTGGTAATCTTGTTACAATGAAGTGGTGGAATGATCTTTGGCTTAACGAAAGCTTTGCAACTTTTATGGCGACAAAAGCTGTTCATGATTATTATCCAGGTTGGGATCTGTGGGATCAATTTCTAATCGGTGAAACTAGCGGAGCTATGAGCCTTGATGCGCTAAAAACTTCACATCCAATTGATGTTAAGGTAAACAAACCATCTGAAGTCAGAGAAATTTTTGATGAGATAAGCTACAACAAAGGCGGTAGTGTACTTAGAATGCTTGAGAACTTTTTGGGGGAGAAAAATTTCCGTAATGGATTAAAAAACTATCTTACAAAACACAAGTATGGGAATGCTACAACTGAAGACCTTTGGAATGCATTAGAAAAAGTTTCAAGAAAGCCAGTTAGAAAAATGATGGACAGCTGGGTCAAACAGGTAGGATACCCAATAATTGAAGTTACTACAAAAGATTCCAAAATATCGCTCACACAAAAAAGATATCTTGCAGAATACGAAAGGAAATCTCAGAAGGGAACATGGGTAATACCGGTTTCTCTAAAAACCGCTGACAGTCTTACTTTCAAACTAATGACAAGACAATCAGACACAATAGCCTTGAAAGATGCTGATTGGTTTAAGCTAAACTCTGGTCAGATGGGAATGTATAGAGTAAAGTATGGTGACGAAACACTGGAGAAATTCAAAGATTTAGTAGAACAAAAAATTCTAAGCAACACAGATCGCTGGGGTCTGCAACATGATTCTTTTGCATTATGCATGTCTGGTCAAATTACTCTTAAGAGATTTCTTGACTTTGCAAGATCATATCTTGATGAAGATGATTATCTCGTTTCATCAGATCTAACAGGGAGCCTAGATTTTCTATATCTAAT
>DATEAJ010000030.1:0-3109 GCA_035288445.1 Nitrosopumilaceae archaeon | reverse complement strand
TCTGGAAGCATATCTAAATCATAACCAAAGTATTCAAAAATATCAGCACTACCACAAATTCCAGAAACCGATCTATTGCCATGTTTTGCTACTGATCCTCCTGCACCAGCTATTACAAATGCAGCTGCAGTGGAGACATTGAATGTTTTCATTTTATCTCCACCAGTACCACAAACATCGATAATCTTTCCGTTTCTTTTTGGAGTTATGTGTATGGCGTATTGTTGCATTTTATCAAGCATTGCCAAAAGTTCCTGATCAGACTCTCCTTTGTCAGTTAAGTTTCGTAAAAAGTTTGCAGTTTCTTGAGCAGGTACCTGTCCTTGTAGTATTTCATCCATTGCCTGAGTCATTTCATCATAGGATAGATCTTCATAAAGTGAAAGCTTGTTTGTTAATTCATTGAACATTTTTTACCCTCTTTACAAAATTATTTAGGATCTTTTTTCCTTCGCTTGTCATTATCGATTCTGGATGGAACTGTACCCCTTCGATAAAGTATTTTTTGTGACTAACTGCCATGATTTCATTGTCGTCTTGGGCAATTGCTGTAACTTGAAGCTCCTCTGGAATGACTGTTTTATCACCTACTAGAGAATGGTACCTTGTTGCCCTAAACGGATTTTGAACTCCATCAAACAGTGGGGACTCGGAATACTTGATAGGACTAGTCTTACCATGTCTTACGTTTCCAGCGTTCACTACTTTGCCTCCAAAGGCATGAATTATTCCTTGGTGGCCAAGACAAACCCCTAAAATTGGTTTTGTTGGACCAATCTCTTTGATCACTCTGGTGCATACTCCAAAGTATTTTTCATCCTCAGGGGTTCCTGGCCCTGGCGATATAATAATCGCATCATAGTCTTGTTTTTTTATTTCATCAATTGTTATCTTGTCATTTCTTACTACATCTGACGAAACTCCAAGCTCTCCAAGAATCTGAGCTATGTTATAGACAAACGAATCATAGTTGTCAATTATTAGAAATTTCATTTTGTAGCCTCATTTAGTGCAGTAAGCATTGCATTTGCCTTGTGTTGTGTTTCCATCCATTCATTTTCAGCTATAGAATCAGAAACAATTCCTGCACCAGTTTGCACAAAGCCTTTTGTTCCATCAAAAAATATTGTTCTAATTGCAATTGCAAAGTCGCAACAACCATTAAACGAAAAATATCCAACTGCGCCAGCATATGGTCCACGCGATTCCGGTTCTAGCTCATCAATTATTTCCATTGCACGAATTTTTGGCGCACCAGAAACAGTTCCTGCAGGAAAGACAGCTTTGATTGCATCAAAAATGTCAAATTTCTCATCAAGTGTTCCAACTACATGAGTTACCATGTGCTGCACATGACTGAATCTCTTTACTGCCATGAGTTCTTTGACATGAACTGAACCATATTTACAGACACGCCCAATGTCATTTCTTCCAAGGTCTACAAGCATCGTGTGTTCTGCGAGCTCCTTTTCATCATTTAACATCTCTTGTTTCATTTTTTCATTTTTGGGTTCATCATCAGTTATTGCCCTTGTTCCTGCAATTGGGAAAGTCTCTACTACACTACCAGTTACTCTCAAAAGCATCTCAGGGCTAGAACCTATGATAGTTTTTTCTCCCATCTTCATATGATACATGTAAGGAGAGGGGTTGATCTGTCTGAGTGCTTTGTACACTCTAAGCAAGTCACCCTTTGCATCAAAATTAAATCTCCGAGAAAGCACAACTTGGAAAATGTCTCCATCATGGATGTATTTTTTTGCACTTGTTACCATTTTGGAAAATCTTTTGCTGTCTGTATTTTCTGAAACTTTTGACATTTCAAATTTTTCAAACTTTTGATCTAGAATTGGTATTGTGTCCAATCTGTTTTTGTCATAATAAAAGTAGAATGATTTTTTTTCTTTATTGTCGTATAGTATTCCATCGATATAGATTCCAAACTCCATCAATAGTGGTGATTCTTCTTTTTTATGTGCATCTGGAATCTTTTCCCATAGTCTGATTGCATCATAATTAATTATGCCTACAGCCCCTCCAAGATATCGATATTTTTGATCTGGATTATTTTTGAGCAGTTTCCTTATCTCAGATAGAGGGTCAGATGTCAATATTGTTTTGGTATTTCCATTTTTGTCACGTAATGTAATCCTGTCAGCATATCCTCTTACTATCATAGAGGGATCAAATCCCATAATCGACGTTTCAGCTAATTCTTCTGGTCCAGTCAGTGATTCGAATAAAAACGTATGTTCATAGTTGCGAGAAATTATGTTATAGAGTTCAAATTGTGAGCCAGTATATTCTAGGGGTACTATCTTAAGCTCTGAATGTCCAAATGTGGCCACCCATATAGAGCACATTATTCTGACTCTATTTATAATTACGTGGCTATTTTTTCAATAGTAATATTATTTACGGTATAGTACGGTACCTTTATATGCGATCATGACGATAATATGTACATGTCTCAGATGCTGGTTTCAAAACAAAATAGCAAGGAGAGATTACTTTTTCAAGATCTGTATTTTGTACAAAAACCTGTATCGATAAAAAGTAGCGCAAATGAAGCAGTGTGTGATATATGTAAAAAAGGACTAGGTGATGGTCTTTCAGTGACTGCAACTCCTACAGATAATAAAATACGACTATACTGTGACAATCATTTTCCAAAATAGTTCTATTTTGGTCTTGTAATTGCGCCTTCAGATGCAGAACCAACTAGTGAAGCATATTTTGCAAGTGCCCCAGTTTCATAATTTGGTTTTCTTGGCTTCCAAGCTTTGCGTCTTTGTTCAAGCTCAGATTCTGAAATCATCAAATCCAAAGTATTTTTTTCAACATTAATTCTTATTTCGTCACCGTTTTTCACTAGAGCAATGTTTCCACCAACAAATGCTTCTGGTGATACATGACCAATCATTAGACCACGAGTTGCACCAGAAAATCTTCCATCTGTGATTAGTGCTACTTTTTCTCCTAACTTTTGACCAACTAGTGCTGCAGTTACTCCAAGCATTTCTCGCATCCCTGGTCCTCCCTTTGGTCCTTCATATCTGATTACTACAATGTCTCCCTCTATGATCTCTCTTTTTGACACTGCGTCAAA
>DATEAJ010000029.1:0-3279 GCA_035288445.1 Nitrosopumilaceae archaeon | reverse complement strand
CCATCTACTACGACCACTCTTCTGATCTTATTTTCTATCATTTTTTGGGCAACCTCGTCTGTTGGAGTACCAGGGGAAACCAATGTGACAGGAGATGACATTATTTCTTCTGCCTTAATCTCAGAAGATCTTTTATCATGTGCGGTAATTTTTGATAAGAGATCTCTTTCTGTTATGATGCCATATGGTTCCTCATTTAACATTAAAACTACACAACTAACGTTGTTTCTATCCATTAGTTTTGCAACCTCTTTTGCAGAAACTGAAGGTTCTATGGAAACTACTTTTTTACTCATTATGTCTCTAGCAGTTGACATACAAAATCTTCATGATTTTCATATAAAAGCAAGGGAGATAATTATCGAATTAAATTATCAAACTTGATAATAAGATAAAATCAGCACTGATAATTAACATCTAATCTTTATATTTAAAAAACCAGATTTATTCAGATATAAAAATGACAGAAACATTCCTTTATCATGACTTGTATCATAAAGGCAAGAAAAATATTCTGAATTCTACTATAGCTCCACTTGCATGTTATTTATGCAAAAAAGAACTGAATGGAATTTCAATTACTGCTAAAATAATTGACGGTAAAACAGTTTTTCTCTGCTCACATCATTATCAACCTAAACCTTATCAAATTGCATTTAGGAAGTAATTCCGTATGGCAATACCAGCAGAAATAAAGCAAATAATAGAAAAACAGATTGAATTAATGATTGATCAAACAAAAGCATACTTGCCATTTATCAAATTGGCATTTCCAAGAGTAAAAGACTTGTCAGATGCGTGTTTTACACTGATTGTTGGAACTGTGTTACCTACATTTGTAACTCAGTTTGCAATGAGAATGAAATTCCCTACTAAACAAGATTTTGCTGAGTTTGGTACAATTACAGAAAAATACCGAAGTAAAATAAAGGAGATGTTCTGATGATCATACGTAACATTCTGATTCCATATGAGGGTTCATCCCTTTCAAAAAAAGCATTAGAGTTAGGAAAAGAAATAGCGCGTAATTTTAATGCAAATTTGGAACTATTGATGGTAATACCCATGTTTTATCCAATGAGTGAACCATCCATCTACACCGGTGCCACTATGGCTGGTTATGGAAAAATCATCAAAGAATTAAAGACAAAAGGTGAAATAGAAATTAAAAAGGTTACAGAAAAATGTAGAGAAGAAGGAGTAAAGGCATTCTACAAGGTGGTTGAAGGAGATGTATCATATACGATCTTAAAATATGCAAAGAAAAACAAAACAAATCTCATTATTATGGGTAGCCGACGCATGGAGGGTCTGGCTGCACTTAAAAGGCTAGGAAGTACTGCGAGGTTTATTTCTGAACATGCTACCTGCCCAGTAACTATTGTTCATTGATTTCTAACAAATGAACTAAAGTCTCTCTAAAAGTATGGTTGCCATACTAAAGTATACTATGACAGTTGTTATATCACTGATAATTGTTGCAATTGGTCCTGATGCAGCGGCAGGATCCACATGAAATTTTGTTAATATGATTGATAGATATGTTGCAATGAATGCCTGAGTCAACATGCTTACAAACATGGAAATTCCTATGATCATACCCAAAGAGATAGGCCCCCATCCCAAGATTGTTGCTATGAAAAGTAATATTGCAAAAATAGCTCCAAGACTTGCACCTATCTTGATTTCACGTGTTAGATATCGCTTTAAAGAAAATTTAGGTTCCATTGAAATCATCCTAACAACAAGAGTCTGAGATTGTGTCCCTATTGCATCACTCAAATAAATCATAACTGGCAAAAATGCGGCTAAGACTAGATACGACTTCAAAACTTCCTCAAAACCGCTTACGATGTAAGCAGCTACCAGACCACCTAGTAGTCCAAGAATCAATGATGGTAACCTAGCTTTTATCAGCCTAGAAACAGGCGTCGTGATTTCTTCTATTCCTTTCACTTTATGGCGAATGCCACCTGAACTGAGTATATCTTCACGAAATTCATGATGAAATATATCTAAAATGACATCATGTGGTATGACACCTAAAAGGCGATTTTCTTTATCTACTACAGGTACAGCTTTCAAGTCATTCTTTAACGCAAGTTGAATCACTCTTTCTTGATGGCTATGATATCTTACTGAAGCTACATTTTTTTTCATAATTGTTTCTAACTTTGTTTCATTTGGAGTTTGCAAAAGTTCTCTTAACGAAACTGTTCCTTCAAGTATGTTGTTTTTATCTACAACATAAATATCATCTATGATTTCGAATTCATTTGTTCTATCCACTATGATTTTCTTAACATTTCCAGCTGTCTCATCTCTTGTAACTGCAAGAAATTTACTAGTACTTTTTAGACCTGCTATATCCGAAGAGTTTTTAGAATTTGTATTTTTTGCAGGCAAAATCACTCAATTCGTATGTTCTTTCCAGTTGCTATTTTGGGCATGTATATACTAAGTATGCCGTTGTTGAACTTTGCAGAAATTTTTTCTTTATCTATTCCTGTGGGAAGCAGAGTAACTTTTTTGAAATAATTAAATTCCGTCATGCAGTTGTGTTTTGAAACACAATATGTTTTTTCTAATTTTGCTGTAACCACAATATGGTTATCAGTAAGGGTGATATCTATACCATCCTTGTTTACCATTGGAAGATCGACTTCTAAAATCCATTTAGAATCTTTCTCTGTAAAATGAGCCAAAGGAGCAAGCTCCTTGTTAGTGTAATCATCCATAGTTCTATCTATGAGAGATATGAAAAACTTTTCAAACTGTGAGAAAGGTTGGCTTGACATGTTCATCATTTGTAAATCTGAGGAGCTGGAATAGCAGGTTTGGTTTTTTCTGGATTTAAGATGGTTAATGTGTCTTCCATAAGCTGACGGCTTTGTAAACGTAAAAAGTCGATTTGTTTTTTAAATTCAGTAATATCTATTTCCGTCTTCAATATGCGTGAGATTGTGTTTATACTATGAATTGCAGCTTCTGGATCTGGGAAAAAAGGATTGCATTCTGTAAAAAGGACAATGGTAGGGACTGGTGAATTCTTTAGTTTAGTTAGTATTGTCGCATCTGGACCTGCAATCATACCAGAAAGAAACTTTGGTATTTCATTTTCATATAACACTTTATCTAATTTTTCATCAGTAACAAGACCATATGTCTTGAGGTTTTCCAAATTTCTATCTGCCGTATGTATGCCGCCCAAAAACACGATCACATCAATTTTGTTTTTCTTAGAAAAGTCAATGATTGATTCTGTAAAATCCCCTGCCA
>DATEAJ010000028.1:0-14986 GCA_035288445.1 Nitrosopumilaceae archaeon | reverse complement strand
TTATTTTTTAAATTAAACGTTAATAACGTCTCTTAGAAGAGTCGTATTCTATTGGGCCGATGGTCTAGCCTGGTAGGATACCTCCCTGACACGGAGGTGGTCGAGAGTTCAAATCTCTCTCGGCCCACTTGTTTTTATTACTTAAAAATATGGATAAAATATGATTGAATTCACACAAAAAGAAATAGCTTTTTTAGAAAATAACGAAGCATGCAGAATCGCAACATCTTATAATAACGTACCTCATATAACACCTGTTACATATTATTTTGAAAAGGGTTTTTTCTATATTGCAACTGATTACAACACAAAAAAATATTCTAACCTAAAGAAAAACAAGAATGTTGCAATTACGGTAGATGTTTACCTTACAGGAAAACACAAGGCAGTAGTCATACAGGGCATTGCTGAATTTATCGAGAGAGGACTAGAATTCAAACGACTATACGAGATCTTTTACAAAAAATTCTACTGGGTAAAAGAAACTCCTTGGAAGGAAGGAGAAGCTCCTTTTGTCAAAATTACACCGCAAAAAAAGACGAGCTGGGGTTTGAATTAACCAAGTGCAGATTCAAACTGTTTATCTATTTCAGTCCAAGCTGATTTGATTGTGGCCGTTCCTTTTACTGCATATATTACATCTTCATTATTTGTAACTGCCGAATATTCTTCAGCTATATGATTTGTATATACAAGATTAAAGATACTAGAATATGGAATTTGCCCACCAGCTGGGATTAGCGCCCTACCGGGAAGTGAAATATCCTCAGCACTGTAATCCCCATTACCAACAATTTTGCCATTTACCAACAATTCATAATGTATGCTAGAAACAGTGAGCGTTTTCTCACTTGGATTACTCACAAGAAAAATAACTTGAAGCTTTGCACGCTGGTCTACATTATTTACTTCTAATACCTTTACACTACCCAAATCCAACTGTACTTTTTCAAGATCGGGGTTACCTAAACCGGCATAATAATAAAATCCTATGAGCATAGCAAATAATCCTGCAAAAGCTGCAGAAATAACCACTCTCCCTCTACTAACCAAATCAACAGCTAACGGGTTTCATATAATTAAAAACCTTCTCAGATGCGAACAGATAATATTCATAATATGTGATGATCGGGCTATGCCAATTGTTGATGCGCTAATTACATGGACCCATCTTATCTCTGCCTCTATCTGGGTTGGGGGATCGCTCTTCATTGGAGTTGTTCTTGCCCCTCTTCTCAAAACAATGTCAGAATCAGTAGAGGAAAGACTTAGAATAATGATTCGGGTGGGAAGGAAATTCAACAAAATTGCTGTTCCATCATTAGGTATTTTGATTACTACAGGACTCTACAATTCACAGTACATATTGAGTAAACCAGAAACAATTTTTTCAACAAATTATGGTATAATTCTTACAATCAAAATAATGCTTGTGGTAGTACTGATAGTAACATTTGCTATTCACATCAGAGTGATAAGATTTGATATAGAGAAGAAAATTGAAGCAAAAGAGATGTCGCAAGAATCAATTCAAAAACTTCGCTCAAAAATTATATCTTTAGGAAGAATTATTGTCTTAATATCAATTGTAGTCTTGTTAATGGCAGCAATGCTAGATGCAGGTATTTGAATTACCTGCTATTCTTACTTCAAAACCACCATCAATCTTACCTATGCCATACTTACAATTCAATATCTCAGTTGTTACAAACAAGTTAGTTTCAAGATGTTTTGTAATTTGATTTACTCTAAAAACAGATTTACCATCAGTAAGACAGAGGGGGATCACCAACATATCAGAAAGAAATTGATCCACACCTAGAGTAGATTCTAGAAATCTGGAAGCAACAAGATGTCCCATTTTATTCACTTTCCCGTTTATAGCATCTGAACCTATGATGCAATTTTCGTCAAAAGTGTATACTAAAAATGAACATCCTTTATCATAGGCAGATTCTTGTTTGATTTGATAATCACAATCAAAACCAGCATTAAGAAGGATTTTCTTTGCTTCATTTATTTCCTGTTCAATTAGATGTGATGAAATCCCTGAATAGGTACAGAGAATCTTAACTGATTTACTAGTTCTTTTAAGAAGGGAAATAGGACTAATTTTCTCACGAGGAAATACCTCTACGGTAACCATACCACCACCACGTGGATAATATCCGCGTCTTTCAACATCCATGTGGAAATTAATGCCGAGTCTGGAATAAGCTTCTCTTAAAACAAATCTTGTGTAATCACTTGTGGGACTCCACAAAACATCCGTACCGCCAGTTATTGACATTTTCAATCTTTTTTTTGAAATAGATATTGATGGAATTAATATCTGTAAAATCAAAGGAATGCTTCCTGCGGTTCCTATGTCTTCTTTTAATTGCATGTCATCTATTTTTGAAGGAAAAAATCTGATTGATGTTGAACCAATTGAAAGTCCTTCAACTTTTGCATTGCAGATCTTTGCAAGAATTTTAATTCCAGTGAGATGTTGTGGTCTAAGACCTGGAACTTTTCGATTCTGCCTGATGTTTACAATTTCTACTGGCTTCTGAGTCAAACAAGAAAGTGTTACTGCACTACGAACAATTTGTCCTCCACCTTCACCATATGCACCATCAATTTTTATTAATTCCATAATTTTACAGGCTCTTGTAGTAATATACCAAATGATAATCTTTTAAAGAATTAAACAAAATTTGAAGCATGAACGGTCTTTACATTGGACGCTTCCAACCTTTTCATCTTGGTCATCTAGACGCCATTAAATTTGCATTATCTCAAGTAGAAAATCTTTGGATAGGAATTGGAAGTTCAAATAAAAGCAACGAAAAAAGAAATCCATTTACTGCAGATGAAAGAAAGGAAATGATTATTTCATCACTAGATGATGCAACCAAGAAACGAATCCAGATCTATTATATTCCAGACATTGATGTTCATGAGAAATGGACATACCATATTGACTCCATAGTGCCAAAATATGATATGGTGTTTTCAAATGATGATTTTACACATACACTTTATCAAAAACGTGGAATCAAAGTTATACCAGTACCACTCAAAGAAAGGGAAAACCTCTCTGGAACAAACATTCGTGAGAAGATTGCAATGGGAAAAAGCTGGGAAGAATTTGTATCAGAAGGAACAAAAAAAATATTATTAAAAATAGATGCAGAAAGGAGACTCGCAAAAATTCTGTAATTATAAATAACGGCTGCTGAGCGTAAAGATTGGAGAATTTATTTGGAATATCTGGTTATGTTGCCCGGACCAACAAACGTTCCGGAAAGAGTTACACGTGCGATGTTTACCCACATGATAAATCACAGAAGTAAAGATTTTGTTAAACTGTATACCGATGTTGTAGAAAAGAGTCAGAAAGTCTTTGATACAAAAGGCGATATTATTGCACTTAGTGCGTCAGGAACCGGTGCAGTAGAAGCATCAGTTGTAAATCTCATAAAAAAAGGAGATAAGGTGATAATTCCTGTAAACGGAGAATTTAGCAGTAGACTTGCCACTATGTTAGAATGGCAGGGAGCAAATGTCATCAGACTAACAACCCCTTTTGGCGAAAATGCAAGTTTTGACCAAGTAAAAGAAGCATTTGATAACAATAAAGACGTCAAGGCATTTTACGTTGTATGGAATGAAACGTCAACTGGAACCATGGTAAAATACCTTGATAAAATATCTAAACTTACTTCAAGAAACGATTCGTATTATGTTGTAGATGGCGTATCAATAATCGGTGGTGAAGAACTTCACATGGATAAGTGGGGTATTGATGTATGTGTTACAGGAGCGCAAAAAGCACTAGCAGCACCACCAGGAATCTCACCAATAGCAATTAGTCCTAGAGCAAAAAAATACATGATTGCAAACCCGCCTCCAACTTTCTACTTTAACTTGGCAAGATACTTCAAGTACTATGATGATACCAAAGAAACTCCATTTACTCCTGCTTTACCACTTCTTTACGCATACAGAGAAGCACTTGACATTATACTTGAAGAAGGAATGGAAGCTAGAGTAAAAAGACATAGAACCTGTTCAGATGCATTATATTCTGGTCTAAGTGCAATGGGTCTTACTCCTTTTGCAAAAGAAGATGCACGATCTACAGTTGTAATTGCACTAAACTATCTAAATGGATTAGAAGATAAAACATTCCGATCAACACTTTCAGAAAAGTTTCGTGTTCTTGTGGCAGGAGGTTTTGGTGATCTAAAAGGAAAAGTGTTTAGAGTAGGTTGTATGGGCGAAGTTCACAAATATCATGTAATGAGAACCATTTCTGCAATCTCTTCAACTCTTGATATGATGGGATACAAGACAAATCCAGAAGCACTCAAAGTAGCTGAAGAAAAACTAAAAACACTCTAAACACATGTTAACTTAATATAAGGAACTTTGAACATCGATCACGATGACTTTCCAAAAAGGCACATTACTCTTAATAGATTATACTGCAAAGGTAAAAGATACAAACGAAGTTTTTGAAACCACCAGAGAAGAAGATGCCAAATCAAATTCAATTCATGATGCTAATATGAAATACCAACCACGACTTGTCTCAATAGGAGAATCATGGGTCCTCAAAGGATTGGACGATGCATTGCTTAACACTAATGCTGGTGACAAACTCACAGTAGAGGTTCCTCCAGAGAAGGGATTTGGTACAAGAGATTCAGGCAAAGTTCGTATGATTCCACTTCGTAAGCTTGGTGAAGATGCAGAAAAAATTTCAGTGGGGGACGCAATTGAGGTAGATGAGAGAACTGGAATTGTTAGGTTTATTGGCTCTGGTAGGGTTCAGGTTGATTTTAACCACCGATTTGCTGGAAAAACCATTCTTTATGATGTAAATGTATTAAAATCTCTTAATACTGATGATGAAAAAATTCTTGGACTTTTAAAAAGACGTTTACCAATTGACGAGTCTAAACTGAAATTTAAGGTAAATGGAACAGAAGTTGACATTACAATGCCTGAAGAAACATTTCTTGCAGAAGGATTACAAATAATTAAACGTGCTATAGTAAATGACATTTTCAAATTTGTTCCAAAACTAGAAAAGATCAACTTTATCGAAGGTTATGCTAACATAAAGGCCGAAAAACCTCAGGAAAAACAAACTGAATCAAAACCAGTAGAAGAAAAAACTGCACAGCCAAAAGCTGCTTAATCTATAAAACACCAGTACTTTTTGCAAGCTTGATAGCTTTTTCCTTTGTCATCTTTATCTTATTTAGAATTGTATATCGCTCAGGTCTAAGTGATGGAGCTATCATTAGAGCTTTTGCAAGAATTTCTGGTTTGAGACCAATTTGTTTTGCAGTAGTAGGCGCTCCAACATTTTTTAACATGGCAACAATTTTTCGCCAGTCTTGACCTTGCAGTTTAGAAATCAAAATAGAACCAATACCACATTTTTCTCCATGTAGTCCAACACCAGGTACCAAATAATCCAAAGCATGAGAGAAGAGATGTTCTGCTCCAGAACATGGTCTGCTACTTCCTGCAATACAGGCAGCAACTCCAGAACTGATCAAAGCTTCTACTATCATTCTAACATCTGGTTTTTTTCTAAAATTTTTCGAGTTTTCAATTACTATTTTTGCACTCATTGAAGCAAGATTTGCTGCATATGTTCCAAAATACTCTCCAACATCATCCCTTGCCAGCTCCCAATCTCTGACAGCAGTAACTTTTGCCATCAAATCTCCGCAACCACTAGCAAGTAGTTTTCTTGGTGCTTTCTTTAAGATCTCAATATCGACAAAGACTCCTAAAGGCGCTGTTGCAATTATAGAATGTGGCTTGTCCCCTCTTAAAGAAACGAATGGACTTGCAATTCCATCATGTGATGCAGAAGTTGGAATACTTACAAACGGCTTTTTCAAATTAAATGCAACCATTTTTGCAATATCTACAGATCTTCCTCCACCAATTCCAATTATGAGATCACTTTTGTCTTTCTTTATGTCTCGTTGAATTTTTTTTGTAGCACTAATATCATTACTTGTACCTATGTGCCAAACATTTTTTATCTTAGAATTTGTAAGAGATTTTACAACTTTTTCGTATGTTATTTTTCTTACATGATCTCCTGAAACAAGGGAAACTTTCTTAGGATTGGCTAGATCAGCTATGAATTTTCCAATATTGCCAATATTTTTTTCACCAATGACTATCTGCCTTGGAAGCTCCATTACATGTGAAGACATGGGTTTTTGATGAAATCTCATTATTTATCAATCTCCCGTTTGGGAACACAAAGTTATTTAAAAGGGTGTTAACCTATCCAAAACATCCTAGTTAAGGAGAATGTTATTTGTCAGACTATGTTGAACAACACACACTACATGGAACAACTACTGTAGGAATCAGTTGCACCGACGGTGTAGTATTGTGTGCAGATATGAGAGCAAGTGCAGGCTATTTCATAGCAAACAACAACACCATGAAAATTCAAAAAATAGACAACCATGCAGGAATGACTATTGCAGGTGGCGTTGCTGACGCACAAAACGTCACTGACATATTACGATATCATTCTAATATTCATAGGATAGAAAAAGGAGAATATCTCCCGATCAAATCCATAGCGAGACTTGCATCATTGATTTTCTTCCAAAACAGGTACTATCCGTTTATTGCAGACATACTTGTAGGTGGTTATGACAAACAAGGACCAACTTTGTATAATGTAGACATGTTTGGTTCACTAGACAAAAAGACATTTGTTACAACTGGAAGCGGCTCTCCTGTAGCATACGGTCTTTTAGAAAGTGAATACCGTGATGGGCTAACTGTAGAACAGGGTAAGGTAATCGCTTTACGAGCTGTGAAAGCTGCAATAACAAGAAACATTGGAACAGGCGATGGCATCAATATTGCAATAATAGATCAGAAAGGATACAAACTGTTAACAAAAGAACAGAAGAAAGCCATCATTACACTTTAGTGATATTTTGCAAAGAAAACAACAACAACGAGAAGTATCTTCTGCCACAAATATAATGGCTACCATACTGCAAGGTATTCCCAAGGAGGCTGATGTAACTAAGATAGATTATGAGGGCCCGCGAATTGCAATTTATACAAAAAAACCACGCTACTTGATGGAACATAACGAAGTAATTTCTAACATGGTAAATCTGATCAAAAAAAGAATTGTTGTAAGAACTGAAGAATCTATAAGGAAATCAGAAGAAGAAGCAAGACAAATACTAACACAATCCTTGCCAAAAGAGGCAGAACTGGGTGGTACATTCTTTGATACTGCCATAGGAGAAATGACAGTTGAGGTAAAGCGACCATGGCTCTTGTTCAATAATGCGGCATTTAACATGGCAGAACTTGTTGAAAAAACAGGCTGGAGATTCCGAATAAGAAAAGCTACAACAATCCAATCACAAACCATACAAACCATAAATTATAATCTAAAAATATCTTCAACAGAAAGGAGCAAACATCTAAAACAAGTCGGTGAAAAAATTTTCAGGCCAAAACTTTCTGAAACCTCCGAAGTTTCTTTGATGACTCTTGGTGGATTTAGTCAGGTAGGAAGATCTTCCATGCTTTTGACAACGCGTGAAAGTAAAATTTTGATTGACTGTGGTGTAAACCCAGGTGCAAGGACTGCACTAGAATCATATCCAAGACTTGATTGGGCAAATATTACACTGGACGAGCTTGACGGAGTAGTGATAAGCCATGCACACCTAGATCATACTGGATTTTTGCCAGCGCTCTTCAAATATGGTTACAAGGGGCCTGTATATTGCACAGAGCCTACCTTGCCTATGATGAATCTGATTCAGCTTGATGCAATCAAAGTTGCTGCAGCTCAGGGGAAAGTTCCACTTTATTCTGAACGCGATGTTAAACAGGTCATGAAACAAACAATAACTCTTCCATATGGAACTGTTACCGATATTTCCCCAGACATCAAACTTGTATTTTCTAATGCTGGTCACATTTTAGGTTCTGCCACTTGCCACTTTCATATAGGAAATGGTGATCACAACTTTGTCTATACTGGAGACCTAAAGTTTGGTAAGACAATGCTTCTTGAAAGCGCATCTTGGAATTATCCAAGAGTAGAAACCCTTCTAATTGAGAGTACATATGGCGCAAAAGAAGACATCATGCCTACACGGGAAGAGGTAGAGGGCTCCTTTATGAAATCTGTAAACGAGACCCTCCGAAACGGTGGCAAGGTACTAATTCCTATACCTGCTGTTGGCCGTGCACAGGAACTCTTGATGGTAATAGATCTATACATGAAAGCAGGCCAGATAGTCGAATGTCCAGTATTCATGGAGGGAATGATCGCAGAAGCCACCTCAATTCATGAAGCATTTCCAGAATATCTTGCACGTGAATTACGACAAAAGATTTTGGAAACAGACGACAATCCATTTGATTCTGAATACTTTACAAACATTGAACATGCAGATGGAAGAGAAGAAGTACTCAGAGAAGGACCATGCATAATTATTGCAACATCTGGTATGCTAGAAGGCGGGCCAGTCCTAGAATATTTTAAAAACATTGCACCAATTCAGAAAAACAAAATACTGTTTGTTTCCTATCAAGTAAATGGAACACTTGGAAGAAGAGTGCTTGATGGATCAAGACAGGTATCCATACTTGGTAAAGATGGAAGAATAGAAATCATCAACATAAACTGTGCAACAGAAAAACTTGATGGATTCAGCGGTCACAGCGATTACAACCAACTAATGTCATTTGTACACAAGCTACGACCAAAACTTCGTAGAGTTCTTGTAAATCACGGAGAAAGAAGAAAATGTGAGAACCTCTCCATGTCAATACACAGAATGTTTAGAATAATGACAACCTGTCCACAAATTCAGGAAGCAATTAAATTATTTTAGATCGTACTCTGCTCTCCAGATCTTTACACCTGGTGGAGTGACAATAATTCTTTCTTCACCCAATCTTGCAATATCAGCTCCAGTAGTTTTTGCAATTGCATAAATCTCTTCCACTGCTTTTCTTAATTCATCAACATTTTTTTGTGCAAGTGGTGTAACCCTTAACACCAGAATCATACTTTTTTTGATGTCCTCTTTTATGGCATGGACATCGCTGACATCTCTTAACGTAATTGCCTTTAGATAGGTTGGCGCCTTTTGGGTTTGCATCTTATAGATATTGCAAAACACTCCCTCAAAAAGTCTTACTAGTCAAGAGCATTTCACAGACTGGGTTGTACGTCTAAATTCTATATTGTAGGTATGCTGATTCTACAGCTGGAACTGCCGAAACTTCAGACTTTATATCGTTTTTTTGTACTGTTACAACACTTGGAGTATCCTTTGGGGCATCACCATATCTTAGTGTGATTGCGGCTCCAAACTCTACATGATCTTGTGCATTTTTTCCACGAATTAATGAAACTGGACCGACATGATCTTTTGCTTCAAGCAAAATGTCTGCATCTAGTGCTAATGCTTTGATGATTTCATTTTCATCTTTGTTTCTTCCAACAACAAGTTTTGCATCTTCATCAAATCTGAAATGCCTTCCAATTTTTAAAAGATCAATGTCATTTGTTGTTGGAGTTTCTATGTGTTTGAAAAGATCTTTTACTCTTATTGCAAAAGCTGGATCTGTAAGCAAGCAACCACCACCTGCGTTTGGCGGGTTTTCAATTCCAAACTCTTGTGCCATCTTTAGTTGATCTTTTCTTGATCTTCCGCGAATCTTTCCAAGATCTTCTCTTTTGATCAAACCTTTTAGTTCGGGTTCTGTTGGTGGCAGCAAAGCTGCAGAAAGCGGTCTTACAATTTTTCCTTCCAGTCCGGATTCTTTTTCAATTGTTTTTAGTGCCGGTGCATGCTGACTCATTGGTCTTTGACCCAAAACTTCGCCTGAAATAATAAACTCAGCTCCGATTTCTTCCATGTGTTTTTTTCCTGCCTCAAACATCATTGATCTGCAATCAATACAAGGATTCATACCAGATCCAAATCCATGCTTTGGATGCTTTAACATCTCAATGTAATCATCACCAAGATATACCGTCTTTAGTTTAACACCAAGTGTATCTGCAGTCTCTCTTATTTCAAAACCACAACCTCGTCCACAATCAAAATCGCAAAATGGTGTTTTGATCGCTACTGCCTCTACCTCAAAGCCTTGGTTTTGCATCATTTTCACGGCTAGCCGGCTGTCCAGACCTCCTGAGAGCAGTGCTACGATCTTCTTTTTCTCTTCCATTTGCAAAAAATGACCTCTTCCAATATCTAAACGTTCCAGCAAACATAAATGGCAAATTAGTAGATTTTTTGTATTGCAAAAACGCAAGAAAAACCTTCTAAAATTTTGTAACAAAGCGGATTGTGATACCCTTGTTGCATTTGAGCCTGAAAACCTCTTTTACATGACTGGTTTTTGGGGTGAAGCAATTGGTGTCTTGGACAAATCAGGTGCTACAATAATTGCGCCAGAGCTAGAAGTTGGACGTGCAAAAGAAGAATCTGTTGACTGCAAAGTGATAAAATCAGAGAGAGAAAAAGGTGTACTTTCTACACTGATTTCAAAATTAAAGGGGGCCAAAGTATGCACAGATAGTACCAATTACGACGTAATTCAATCAATGAAAAAATCTCTTCCTCTAGTAAAATCATCTACAGATCCATTTTATCGTGCACGCGAGATCAAAGACTTGCAAGAAATTGGTATCTTAAAGAAAGCTTCTTCTATTTTGGATGAAATGTATGAGCTCTGTGTAGATGAAATAAAAATTGGACAGTCAGAGTTGGAACTGCAAACTATCTTGATGTTATATGCAATGGAGCGTGGAATGTTTGCAACTGGATACAAGTCAACTCTTAATCCATTGATAATAGCTGGTGGACCAAATGGTGCATTACCACACGCTCAAGTTACAAAAAGAAAATTTGCAGACGGTGACATGATTGTAGTAGATCTTACCTTGAGGTATCAAGGATATGTCTCTGATGCAACAAGAACTTTTGGCCTTGGTTCTATATCTGCTGAAGCAAAAAAAGTGTATGAGATTGTAAAACAATCACAGGAGGCTGGACTTAAAGCAGTAAGATCTAAAGCTTCTTGCAAGTCAGTTGATGATGCTTGTAGAAAAATAATACAAAAGAAAGGATATGGCAAGTACTTTATCCACTCCACTGGTCATGGAATAGGACTTGAGGTTCATGAGCTTCCATGTATTAGCTATTTGAGTAAGACAAAGCTTGAAAAAAATATGGCAATAACTGTAGAACCAGGAATTTATCTTCCAAACAAGTTTGGTGTAAGAATTGAAGATTCTTTAATTGTAAAAGACAAACCTGATGTTATGCACAAGTTTACAAAAGATTTGATTATAATTTAGACTAGGAACAATTACATCAGACTGACATGGCTTTAGATAGGAAAACATCAGCTCAAGCTTACGGAATTGAATAGAAGGTAGTAACAAGTGGATAACTTTGATTCAGAACGCTTACAGTAAAGAGATTAATCATTCGGATCGGTTCTAGTTATTTTATCAAATTTTGTTCGTTTTGTAATATTTCCATCAGTAGTATCAAAAAATATTCTTGAATTAGGAACTTTTTCTTTTGATGTAAAAATTTTAAAATTATCATGTTTCCCCCGTATTTCATATTCAATTATTGTTTCAAATAAAAACTGCATACCATGAAATTTTCTTATTAATTCTATTCTGTTTTCTTCTAAATTTTTTAGATATTTTGGATCACGCCATTTTGTTTTATCAATTGGTTGAACATAGATTGCTGATTCACGAATTTCTTTGTAGTCTTTGTAATCAGCTTTTTTCGACAATTCATCAAAGTCAATTTCCCCTATTTTTTTTACCATTTATCACAAACTCTCCATTTTCAACATAAAACTCATCATTTTGATATATGGCATCAAATAATGCAATTTTGATTTTATGATCAGCAAAAACTTTCTGAATTTGTATTGATGGTATTTGTCCATAAAAAACCAAGATACAGAATACAGCTTTTGCCATTTCTTCATAAGCAGAACAAAGCAAGAAAATTCCGAATTGTTTGGTATCAGAATCTAGAATCTGCTCTGAACTTTTTTTCAAGTCTAAAGCATTATAATATGAACGCCATGCGCCATCTAGAAATCTTTCAATTTCCATATTTTCTAAAAAATCGAATTTACCCATTAATTAGTAATAAAATAACTTGCTTAAGAGAACGAGTAGAACAATTTCTTCATGAGGGATATATTATTAAGGGCATAATGACTGGTTATGATGTTATACCAGCGAGATATGTAATAATGGAAAAAATTCACTAGTTACAAATATTAAATATCAACCGACAATGTAACAGTTCCTCTTATTGGATTCGGTTCTCAATTTCGTTACGAATAAAACTAACAATTCGTGATTTATTTTTCCATCCGGATTGAGTTACTTTCTTAGAATCTACAACAACCACATTATTGTATTCGGGATTTTCTCTGTATCTTTTTAATCCAATATCATTTGCAACTATCAGATCAGCCTTTGATTCTCTTAGTTTTTTTCTGGCTTCTACAATCAATCTCACTCTAGATAAGTTAGTTTCTGCTTTGAATCCCACAAGGAAAACATTCTTTTGTATTTTTTTAACTTCATCTATAATTTTTGGTGCACGTTTTAATTTTAATATGATTTTATTCTGATCACTTTTGATCTTTGTTGAGCTTGATTTTTCTGGAATATAATCCGAAACTGCAGCAGCTAAAATTACAATATCAAATTTCTGTTTCATCTCTTTTTTAACAGCATCAAACATCTCTTGGCTTGTTTCAACTCTTATCAGCTTGACACCTTTTGGCGGTAATTCTTTTCCAGGACCATAAATCAGAGTAACTTTAGCTCCAGCAGAAACAAGTTCAGATGCCAACAAAACTCCTGTTTTTCCCGTACTTTGATTTGTAATTACTCGTACAGGATCGATGTATTCTATTGTTGGTCCTGCAGTAATAAGCACTTTTTTTCCATGTAATTTAGAAGATGAACCAAACTTTTTGAGAACAAAATCAAGTACACCCTCAGGTTCTGCAGCTTTTGCCTTTTCCTCAACCATCTGCGGAGCAACAAAATCCACTTTGTTTTTTAGAAAATCCATGTTTTTTCTCACTGCTGGGTTTTCATACATTGCCTCATGCATAGCCAAAGCTACAATAATTGGTATCTTGGAGCCAAATCCAACGCTTAAAACAGTAGAGATTGGTGTATCGTCTATCCCATTTGCCAATTTTCCAAGTGTATTTGCAGTACAAGGATACACTACAATTAGATCAGATTTTTTATAATCTGCAATCTTGATGTGTTCCAAATCTCCGGTAAGCTTTGTTATCACTTCGTTTCCTGTTGCCCACTTGAAGTAGCTTGGTTTTATCAAATTGGTAGCTGCTTTACTTGCAACACAAGTAACATCAGCCCCATGCCGCATAAGCAATCTAGCTAATTCAATTGATTTGTATGCTGCAACACTCCCAGTTACACATAAAACAATTTTTTTCCCAGATAGCTCAGTACCATGTGAACTTACAATATCTAGCGATGGATGTTCACGCAATTTCCCTTTTCAACCTTTCAAGTTCTGACTTGTCAATAGAAAAGCAATGTTCTTTTGCAGGAAATTTATTTGATATTATATCATTTTTGTAAGCTTCAACAGCCTTGACAATTTGTTGCGAAAGTTCAAGATATCTTTTGGCAAATTTTGGTTTTAGCTTGTCATACAATCCAACAACATCATGAAATACAAGCACCTGACCATCACAGTCTGGACCGGATCCAATTCCAATTGTTGGAATTTTAATAGAATCAGTAATTATCTTTGCAACTTCTTGTGTAACCATTTCTAGTGCAATGCTAAAAGCTCCGGCTTCTTCCAGTGCCTTTGCATCTTCGATAAGCCTTAGTGCCGCATCCTTTGTCTTTGCCTGTACCTTGTAGCCTTCCTGTAGTACAGTAGTTTGAGGCTGTAATCCTATGTGGCCCATGACTGGTATGCCTGTTTCCACAATAGCGCGTACTGTATCGCCTACCTCACGACCACCTTCTAGCTTGACTGCATCTGCACCTGCTTTGATTAGTCTGCCAGAATTTTCTATTGCCTGAGATTTGCTTGCCTGATATGACATGAATGGCAGATCAGCCACGACCATTGCATTTTGTCGCCCTCTGCTAACAGCTTCTGTAAAAAAACACATCTGTTCCATTGTGACTGGAATCGTATTTTGATATCCTAGCATAACCATTCCACCGCTGTCGCCCACAAGTATGATATCAATTCCAGCTTTATCACAAAGTAAAGCGGTAGTGTAGTCGTATGCAGTAATTACAGAAATCTTTGTAGAACCTTTCTTTGATGTGATATCCTTTACAGACTTAGGCATGTGCTTTTCTCCTAAGATTATTTTTCATCACAAGTATTGCTTGAGTAAGATTTTTTTTGTTGTCAAATCTGTCCGGTTTGAGATTCTTTTTCTTTGTTAATTTTTTAGAAACATCAATCAGAATCCTTATTCCGCGAATAACATTATCTACTATAGTAATATCTGCTGACTGAGCTGTTCGTGATAGTGGATTAAGATCAAAGGTGATCACTTTTTTCCCAAATTTTTTCAGGGCCAAAGTTCTATCTCCATCTTCTAGTGGTACAAGAACTACATCTGCGGAAAATATTCCATTTTTATCAACAACTCGTCTTGCACTGTCAAGTTTTGGAATTTTTCGTGAATGTCTGGGATCTAATCCCAAAATTTTTTTTGCGCCATTTTTCTTCAAGATGTTCGCAATTACTCTCTTTCTCTTTTCACTAACATAGAAGAGATTTACCTCAATCTTTGCATTAACTATTTTTGCAAGATTCACAATCTCTTTAGGACATAATGCAGCAAAGTTGCCATTTACTGAAATTACAGGAGATTTTGCCAAAACAAG
>DATEAJ010000027.1:0-3527 GCA_035288445.1 Nitrosopumilaceae archaeon | reverse complement strand
CCACTTTCAATTCTTAAAAGACGTTCTGCAGTAACCTGCTGTCCCCACGGTATTCGTGAGGCAAGACAAGAATTTGAGGGTCGATCATACACAGAAAGATTGACACTTTTTGCGTAATTTCTTACCTCGTCCTTTGTAAATCCTATCTCTATGAGTGGACTCTTTATCCCATTTTCTTTTAGTGCTTTTATCCCAGGTCTGTAATCTTTAAGATCATCAAGATTTGTACCATCTACTATGAGATCAGTATTTTCTTTTTTTGCAATTTCTATTAGGTGTTCTGATAATTCTGTTCTACAATGAAAACATCTGGTCTTATCATTTTTAACAAATTCACTATTTTCAAGCTCATTATATTCTATGATCATATGGCGTATTCCAATTTCAGAACATATTATCTTTGCAGACTCTAATTCATCTTTTGCTAGAGTCTTGTAATCTGCAGTAACTGCCAAAGAAGATGATCCATGGGATTGATATGCTGCATATGCTACAAGCGCACTGTCAACTCCACCTGAAAGTGCTACGATTGCTTTATTCTTATCGTCAAACCATTGTATTAATTCATCAAGTTTTGTCATATTGCACCGATTTTTTGTTTAACCTGAGATCTGATAATCTCATTGGCATCTTTAAATGACAATGAAAGTGAATCTGCAATCAATTTGACATCAGAAGATTCTACCTTGAAATTCTTCACACCGTCTCCACTTTTTATCACCTTGCATTTTATGGCAAAGTTTTTTCCATGAATTATAATAGGCACTGTTACTATAACTCGTGGAACTACATATCTTGATGAGGTTCTAATTCTAACTCCTAAGGTGCCTGTTTCTGATACAAGTGTGTCAAGTATATTGTTTGCAGACTCTGAATTACAAATTATGGATACAAGATGAGTGGGTCTACCCTTTTTAGTTATGGCAGGGGACACAGTAACATCTTTTGCACCACTTGACATTATCTTATCAATCATGTTTCCTAACACCTCACCTGATACATCATCTATGTTTGTTTCAAGTATCTGTACCGAATCCTGTTGAAAGTGATCTGTTTTCTCCCCTTTTACAATTTTGAGTACATTAGCAAATCCTTCAAAGTTCTTTTTTCCAGCGCCATAGCCAATAGACTTTACTTTCATTGAAGGATAAAATTCAGAGCAACTCTTTGCTAAATTTACTAAGAGACTTGCGCCAGTAGGAGTAGTTAGCTCTTCTTTTGCTTGCCCACCTGAAATGATTATATTTGTATTTCTAAAAATTTCTAAAATTGCACTTGCTGGGTTTGACACCGTTCCATGTGAAAAGCCAAGTGTTCCACCACCAACCGCCACTGGCATGGAAATTATCTCATCTGAAAAAAAATTTAAATCATCTAATGCTATGGCTGTTCCAACAATGTCTACAACGGTATCAAAACTTGAAGCTTCATGAAAATGAACTGATTCTATAGGTTCACCATGTATTTTTGATTCTGAATTTATTAAAGATCTTATACTTTCTCTTGCAAAGACTTTGGCCTTTTCAGATAAACCAATTTTATCCGATGTTAATATTATACATTCTTGAATTTCTATACCTCTTCGCTCATTTGTATCTTCTTTTATGTCTAGTAAAAGCTGTGTTGCCTCAGTACCATGTTTAACAGTTTTTTCAAAATCGATCTTTTGAATTTTAGAACCAGAAAGATAATTTTCTGCAACATGAATTCCGTCAATTACTTTTATTTTTTTTGCACCAATGTCTATTAGAGCAGATAGTAGCATATCACCTGAAATTCCTGCAACCTGTGAATCTATTACTACTACCATTGAAATTTCAAACCTCTTAGAATGCATATAAATTGTAATTTGGTTCTGAAAATTTTCTATTCCCTAATTATTGCTAGTGTTATTCATATATAAAATAATTATATAAATTCAAATTAAACTACAGATTATACTGATATAGTTTAATTAAATCTTGGAAAATTTCAATTTTATAAAATTATATTTAAATAATTGTAGAGCGATTCTAAGTTAGAATGTGTATAATTGGAGACTATAGACAAATAATTGCACAGCGCGAAATGGGTCTAACATATTCAGAAATTCAAGTCCCACGAAAAAAGATCAATAGAGAATTACAACACAATCCAGGACTAAGACCTCTATACGGTTACATGGACACAAAAGTGGAGATAAGAAAAAGACTACTCAAGCGTAAAGTGTTAGAGATCGTTTCCTAACATTCCAATTTTCATGTGTGAGAATCGTGAGGTTTAATTAGCGATTAAAGTCACGCCTGTTTATGATTACCATTGTAGGAGCTGGAAGAGTGGGCGGTGCCGCCGCACTTTTTTCTGCTCTCAGGAAGCTTTCTGATGAAATTCTTTTATTAGATATTGTTCAGGGACTCCCACAAGGCGAGGCTATGGATCTAAACCATATGCTGTCAGAACAAGGAATTGATGTCACTATACGAGGTTCCAACGATTATTCTGAAATGAAAGGATCTGATATAGTTGTTGTAGTAGCAGGTTCTGGCAGAAAACCTGGAATGACAAGAATGGATCTTTTGAAAATAAACACATCGATTGTAAAAGGAGTTGTTGAGAATATCAAAAAGTATGCAAGTGATTCTATGATAGTACCAGTTACAAATCCACTTGATCCCATGACTTATCTTACCTACAAAGTGTCAGGATTTGAAAAGAATAGAGTATTTGGAATGGGCAACATGCTTGATTTGTCAAGGTTCAAACAATTCATACATGAAGCAACTGGATTTTCACGTGATTCCATAAGGTCACTTGTGATTGGTGAACATGGAGAAAACATGTTGCCTCTAGCCCGATATTCATCAGTAGAAGGAATTCCTCTTATCTCCTTGTTACCAAAGCAAAAAATTGAAGAAATTGTACAAAACACTAGACAGGTTGCAGCCAAAGTAATTGAATTAAAGGGCGCGACTGTCCATGCACCTGGAAACGCAATTTCAACAATTATTGAAGCAGTAGTTAGAGATACAAAGCAGGTTATTCCAGTTGCGACCTATCTTGATGGGGAATATGGTTACTCAGATGTTTCAATAGGCGTGCCTGCAGTAATTGGTAAAAATGGGGTAGAAAAGATAATTGAGCCTGAACTTGATTCTAATGAAAAAGAGTGGTTCAAAAAGGGAATTGATAGCGTTAAAAATGCTATATCTAATATGGAATTCTGATTAAATTTTTAACCAGATGCATATTAGAGAAAATACTTGGATCTAATAGAAATATTGGAATCACTCAAGCTAGGGAAGCTTACGGTATCACAGGCAAAGAAAATGCTTTCAATTTATTCTATAGAAAAAATAGAAGATTTTGCAAAACTTGATGTTGGAAGAAAACTTAGGCGTGGAATTCCCGAGGTTATTTTTGCAGAGAAAAAACAACTGGGAGAAATAAAAAAAATAATGCTTGCAGCAATAAACAGATCAGGTTCCGTTCTGGTATCACGTATAGATAAAAATGATTATGAAAAGATCCTTTCATTTTCAAAGAAAAAT
>DATEAJ010000026.1:0-4647 GCA_035288445.1 Nitrosopumilaceae archaeon | reverse complement strand
AAAAACATAGACATACCAATTACAAAAATCGAAAGACTCGACGAAAAAAACCCGGACTGAAGAGTTTGTGTTGCTTGCATAGGGATAATGTAAGTACCTCCTATCAAACCAGCCGCAACAGCTACAAAATAACCTCTTTTTTGTATGTAAGCGCCTTTTTCTCCATTTACTACAAGTTTCAATCCAATCAATAGTAATCCTATTGCGATTAATGCAAAAATTAACGAATCAAAAGTTTCACTAAAAAATACAGTTCCCCATACAAATGATGAAATAATGCTAGACCCTGCAAGGAGCGGAGATGTTCTTGCAAGACCAATCAATCTTACAGAATAAAGAGCAAGAATATTTGCTATTGTCCATATGACACCAGACACAAGACCGCCAAGCTGAATCTCAAAACCCCAAAAATATCCTACAGGAATAGCAAAAAGTAATACACCTATTGAGGTAGCACCTTGTAACTGCCAAATATTTTTAATACCAACTTTTCTTACTGGAACAAAAAAAGTTCCCCAACTTATAGCTGCAAAAGCAGCAAAAAGTAATCCAAAATCTGTCAAGCAAATTCCTCTGTAAAATGTGCGGTATAAGTTTCAATTGTTTACCAAAGAAAAAGAATTCTTAGATAAAGTATCATTGATGCAATCAGTGTAGTTGCAATCATGTAAGGGAATCCCCTCATGAGGAACGTTCGAAATGATATCGGGTATCCGTATTTTTCAGAAAGTGCTACTGCGATGATTCCCGCACTTGAACCAATCAACGTACCGTTTCCTCCAAAATCTGCACCAATGGCAAGGGCATACCATAAGGGATTATGCGTAAAATTAGATATCGAGCTTGCAAAACTAGGATCCGCAGATATGTTCTCAATTATGGGTATCATAGTTGCTGTGTATGGAATATTATCTACAAAAGCAGAAACAAAGGCCGACATCCAAACCGTCAAAAACATAGCGGATGCAAGATTTCCACCAGTTATTTTGATCGCTTCTTGTGCGAGTATTTCAAAGGCTCCAGACATTTCTACCCCTGAAACAATGACAAATAATCCTGCAAAGAAAATTAGTGTAGTCCACTCTACATGGTGAAATACTTTTTCTGGTTGAATTTTTGTAATTAACAAAAGAACTGCAGCTCCAGCCAACGCTATAATGGAAACTTCTACGTTCAAAATTCCATGAAATATAAACAAAACTATTACTGCAAAAAGAATTACCATGGTCTTCTTGAGTAACACTCTGTCTTTGATCTCCTTTGTTTCATCAATTTCTTCTAGTCTTTCAATATGTTCTGGCTTTTGTCTAAGATCCCTTCTAAACATGAATTTGAGTAGTACTAATGAAATTACAAATGTTATTACAACTTCTGGAGTCATACGGTATGCAAAATCTACAAATGAAATACCTGCAGCGGAGCCGATCATGATGTTTGGTGGATCTCCTATTAGAGTAGCAGTGCCACCAACATTTGATGCAAAGACCTCAGCTAGAATAAGAGCAATCGGATTTATGTTCAAAATTTTTGCAATTGAAATTGTAACAGGAATAATAAGAAGTACAGTGGTAACATTATCCAAGAAAGCAGATAAAACAGCAGTAATGATTGAAAATAATACCATTAATTTCCAAACATCTCCCTTAGCAGCTTTTGCTGTACGTATTCCTATGTATTGAAAGACACCTGTTTCACCAAGTATTCCAACTATTATCATCATACCCAAAAGTAGTCCTATTGTGTTGAAATCAATGGCATCTATTACAAAACTAACACTATCGTGTGGAGTAGTTAATCCAGTGTAAAGAAGAGCAATAAGAATAAGCAATGCACCAAACAGTGCCAGTGTTGTTCTATGAACAACTTCAGTAATTAAAATTACATACATTCCAAACAAAATCAACATAGTCAATATCATTCCAATTGTTAGATCTAATCCTGCATAGCTTGGTAATGTAAACAACATAACCGCGATTATTGCAAGAACCAGTATTCCTATAGCAAAGTGTTTAGAAGTACCCTCAACCAATTCAATTGTCTATCAAATTGCAAGAAATTATGTGTGTCTACTCTGATATTGATGACAAGCAAATAAAGTTTAATTTCTACAAAAAATAGTTTCTGTCGTGTCATTACAGTATCTTAGAGTGGAAAAAGATGATCAAACAGCCCTAATCACTATAAACAGACCAGAAAAACTCAATTCAATGAATCTTCAGGTCATGGATGAGTTTATTTCAGTATTGGATGATCTGGAAAAAGATCAATCCAAAGTAATTATAATTACTGGCTCTGGTCAAAAGGCATTTTCAGCAGGTGCTGACATTGAATACATGAGCAAGATAGGATCTACTGAAGCAGAAAAATATGCATTAAGAGGACATGAGGTATTAAACAAAATTGAGAAAATTGAAAAGCCCGTAATTGCGGCAATAAACGGATATGCACTTGGCGGAGGTTGTGAACTTGGGCTTGCATGTGATATTAGATTTGCCTCTCCAAACGCACAGCTTGGTCAACCCGAAGTTACAATAGGGATATGCCCTGGATGGGGTGGCACACAAAGACTTTTGCGAATTATAGGGCCTGCTAGAGCAAAGGATTTGATCTTTACAGGACGCAAGATTGGAGCTCAAGAATCTCTTGATATGGGACTAATAAACAAAATAATTCCATTAGAAAATTTAATTACTGAATCAAAAGCATATGCAAAAAACATATCAAAAAACAGCAGCTTTGCAGTTGGTATCTCAAAAATGCTTGTAAACAAAGGAATGGATGCAAATCTTGACACAGGTTTGAAACTTGAAATTTATTCATGGTCTCTTTGTTTTTCTAGCAAAGATAGAGAAGAAAGAATGCGTGCCTTTGTAGAGAAAAAATAATTATACTACAGTAGCACCCTTACTTGGTCTGCAAATTATTGTATAACATTTTGTTTTTGTTGATGCAAATCCCCTTACCATGGCACTACAGATCTTTTTTGTATTAGATGATCTTGATGTAAATGCGATAACCGATGGACCTGCACCGCTTATCGTAACTCCTAAAGCACCTGCACCAATCGCATTTTCTTTTACTTGACTAAAACCAGGGATCAAGTGTTGCCTAGCAGGTTCAACTATTATGTCTTTGATAGAACTTCCAATCAGGGACGTGTCTTTTTTCATAAATCCAGCAACAATAGCAGCTGCATTTGAAAGATTTTGTACAGCATCAGAAAGTTTGATCTGCTTTGGCAAAACACTCCTTGATACTTGGGTCTTTTTTGCTGGAACAGATAACTTGGGAACAGCAAGACAAAGTACAAGATCTTTTGGTGGTTCTATTCTTATAACATCAAATGGGTCTGTTCTCACTATAACAAAACCACCAAGAGTTGATGCTGCCACATTATCATAATGAATAGAACCAGCACTTGCCTTTTCTCCTATTCCTGCAAACTCCACAAGTCTATTTGGTTCTAAATTAAGATCAAATAAAGCATCAAAAGCAACAGCTGCTGCAGCTGCAGAAGCAGCACTACTTCCCATCCCAAATCCAGCAGGCACTCCTTTTTTGATTTTTAAAACAACACCCGATTTTATCTTGAATTTTTTTGCCATTTCCTTTACTACTAATCCAGCAGAATTTTTCTCAGGGACAAGAGGAATTGCATCAGAACTTTGGATTTTTATTCCATGATCACTTTTCTCAAGACGTATTTCATCATAAAACGCATCTAAGGCCAGACCAAATACATCAAAACCCGGACCCAAGTTTGCAGTAGAAGATGGGGCCCTTACAACAACACTGGAAGCCAATTAATCTTCTATCTCCTCTCCCAAATTAAGAATTCTGCTTAATGCTGCTTCTAGGTTTACCATTCCTTCTCCAGTTGCATTGGAAATTGGAATGAGTCCTTGAGAAAAACCACCCATATTCAAACCTCGTAAAATATTAGTTACAAGCGTATAATTTTCACCATCTGATTGTTTTGCAACCGCATCCTCGAGGCTTTTTACGTCAGTTGACCATTTCAATATGGTCCTAATTTTATCTTCAATTAGATCAGTTTTTGTTAAAACATTGATATGCGACAAATTGAGTCTTAGTTTTATTGACGTGGCAAGAAGTGCAATCGAAACAAAATTAGTTGGTGTAGTTACTAACACTCCGTCGTGCAGAAATAATGCAACTTTTTGTTCAGACACAAAGTTTTGCACAAAAAATGGACCGCTTGATCTATATGCGAAAAGCTCTATTTGACCAGGAGTATCAACAATAAGATAGTCTGGATTCACATTATCAACTTCATGTTGAATCTGATCTATCTTTGATGCAATGAGGTCAGTTGCCATTATTATAGCACCATTTGGACCCAAATCATATTGTCTCATTATAGATACAATATCTACATAATCTCTAACGTCGACATCACATGTATATGGAAGATTTTCAACTCCCGGATCTAAATTTAGCATTCCAACAAAAGCACCATTTTTTGTGTAATAATCAAGAAGGCTGGATGCAAGTAATGATTTTCCAGCTCCTGCGGTACCTAGAATAAAAATAGTTTTCATTTTGCTGACTATATTTCATGTTGAGCTTATATTTCCATCCATAATTAAAGCAGGCAATGAATTGGAAACTTTTAGCAATTCCAGT
>DATEAJ010000025.1:0-3610 GCA_035288445.1 Nitrosopumilaceae archaeon | reverse complement strand
ATCGTTGTACTAAATGTAGTTACACTTGGCGAAACTACGCATAACGTTTAACTTGAACATGTTAGACATGTGATTAAGTTTGGTATTTTCAGCAAAGACGAGTTGTTCAGATGAATGGAAAGCAATAATTTCAGCAATTTCAACTTTAGTTGAAGAAGCAACATTTGAATCAACTGGAGAAGGAATAACCTTTAGAGGAATGGATCCATCCCATGTTGCACTAATAGATATAGCATGGCCCAACTCGGCATTTGAAAAATATGAGTGCGATAGCGATGTAAAGTTTGGGGTCAGAATAGATGAGTTTTCCAAATTAATCAAAAGAGCAGATAAAAAAGACAGTATAGAGATCAGTATTTCCGAGGACAACCTCTTGCTTGTAACTATAGGCAAAAATAAGAAATACAAAATGAGACTTATTGAGAGTTCTGCAACTGATACGCCGTTGCCAAAAATCTCCTATAATGCAAAAATTGGAGTGACCTCAACAGAGTTTGATAAAATTCTTGGTGATGTTCAAGTAGTATCAGAATATTTATCCATAAACGCAACTGCTACCAGCGCTGAATTTTCTGGAAGAGGAGATTCTGGTGAAGCAGTTATAACTTTAGAAAAAGGAATGCCAGAAATACCTGAGATTGACGTAAAAGAACCTAGTATTGCAACCTATAGCTTAGAGTATCTTAACAGTATTGTAAAAGCTGTGGGGACAGTTGCTGGTACTGTGATTTGCGAATACTCAACCAAGATGCCACTAAGACTAGAATTCAAAGTTGCAAACGTGGGCAGAATTCATTTCTATTTAGCACCACGAGTAGAAAGTTAAAGCATTTAAGGACACTTAAAAGAGATATACTGAATTGAAACTCGTACTGAAGTTTGGTGGGACATCGATATCTTCTGCTGCAAATATTAGATACGTAGCTAAACTTTTACAGTCACTATCCAAAGAACATAAGATAATTTCTGTCTTCTCTGCAATAACTGGCGTAACTAATGATCTGATACGCATTACTTCCCTAATACAAAAAGGAAATAAAGACGTTGCAAATAACTTGGCAAAAAAAATAATCAAAAACCACATGCAAGTAGCAAATCAGTGTGTAAAAAACCCAAAAATACGAAAAGATCTAGTAGAAAAGATGAGTGCTGATTTATCAGAACTTGAAGAATTATTACATGGCATGCTCTTGCTTGGGGAAGTAACTCCTCGTTCCTCTGATTATCTAATATCGTTTGGTGAACGGCTATCTATCAACTTGATTGCTTTTACCTTGAACGATTTAGGTTCAAAAGCAGTAGCTCTTACAGGCAAAGACATAGGCATAGTAACAGACTCGAATTTTGGTGAAGCAAAACCTCTACTTGATACAACAAGACTTCGTGTGTCACATACGGTTGAATCACTTTTAGAAAAAAAGATACTTCCTGTCATTGGCGGTTTTGCAGGTGCTGATCAATATGGAAACATAACCACATTTGGTAGAGGTGGTTCTGATTATACCGCAACAATTGTAGCTTCTAGCATAAAAGCAGATGAAGTTTGGTTGATGAGTGATGTAGATGGATTGATGACAACCGATCCAAAAATTGTAAAAAATGCGAAGGTGCTCAAAGAAGTATCTTACACAGAAGCAATGGAAATGGCACTCTTTGGTGCAAAACATATTCATCCACGTGCACTTGAACCACTAGTTACAAAAAAAATTCCATTAAGGATTAGAAGCACTTTCAACATCAAAAATCTCGGAACTCTTGTTACTGCATCACCAAAAGCTGATACACAAAAAACTGTGAAATGTGTTAGTACAATACGACATACGGGATTAATCGACGTTAGAGGTGGAAGTATGGTTGGCGCACCTGGAACAGCAGCTACTATATTTTCAACACTGGCAAAGGCAGGAGTTAATGTTATGATGATCTCACAGAGTCCTTCAGAGTCGAGTATTTCTATCATTGTTAAAAAGAACGATCTTGATAAAGCAGTAAATTCACTTGAGATGAATCTACTAGGTAAGATGATCAAAAAAGTTGAGGTTACTGTAGATGTAGCAATAATAGCATTGATTGGTTCTGGAATGCGAGGAATTGTTGGGGTAGCGTCAAAAGTGTTTGCAGCAGTAGCAAAAAAGGGCGTTAATGTTGTTATGATTGCACAAGGTTCATCAGAACTAAATCTTGCATTTGTAGTCAAAGATGCCGATTGTAATACTGCAGTACAGGCATTACATGATGAATTTGAGCTTGCAAAAATAAATTAAATATAACAAAGCCAATCTAGAAAAAAGCATTTATGTAAACTAATGATTTTGACTGTATGAACAAATACTTAGTTATGACAATAATTGCTGTAGTCATAGCTACGATTTTTTCGGTACCTTTGCTAACAGATCAATTTGTTAATGCAAAGACACTAAAAAAAATTCAATTTACACAAACACTAACTTCAATGCAGGATCCAGGCCAAGGACATGAAAGTCATCAACTTGCACTAATATTATCTCCTAACAAAGGAGCCATTTATGATGGCTCTATAACGTATACTGCAAGTGAGCCAGTACAAATTGTTGTTTTACATGAAATTGACAAAGAGGACGCAAAAGGACAACCAACATGGACAGTAGATAGTGACACTGTTTTTGGACTTACACTTGTAGATCCTAGTACCAATGCAGGTTCGTATGAATTTACAGGTGCTGCATTAGCTTTACATACAAAAAATACAAACAAATTCACCACCACGGTAAGTGTAGATGGATGGATACGAGGACAAACACCTGAATTAATGGAAAAGAAAGAAGAAACTATTTTTGAACCCGCTTTGAAATTATCACGATCAAGTGTTTCAGCAGAAATTCCATTACACAAAGCATTCTTTGATGGAAAATCTGTTTATTATATAATTACAGATACAAATGATAAAACACATGCCAAGGCAATCTCTGAAAAACAGAAATGGAAAGTTGAAATCGCTCCTCCTCTAAGTAAGACTCCAAAAGAATCCTTGAGTGATGTTTACATGTTTCTTAATGGAATAGAAGGAAATGGAACGCGTGGATTCCAAGATGAGATCTTCTCTAGTACACCAGCACAAACAGAACAATATAGCGCAATACGTTCAGTAACACACGTTACTTGGAAAGACGATCAGGAACCCGAAGTTCTAGACTCTGTTCAAAAAATTCTTGACGCACAAAAAGAAAATAAAATAGAACTTGAAAAAACTAGTGCAATAATTAACATGCCACAGATTGTATGGCCTGACGGTCAAATGTCTGTTAGGACAGACAAGACTCTTACTGATGATACACCATATGTTGGTGGGCAAATTCTTGAGATAAACCTAGAAAAGATGACTGTAACCTTTGTGGCACATAGAGGATGGGGACCTGATGGTAGAACAATATACTATATTGTAACAGACGCAACACCCTCTGGACCTGCTAGTGTGATGGGAGTGACAAACGCACCAACACTTGCAAAAGCAGTGACTAGTCCAGCAGCAGTAGATCTATACCAATTTACAAATGGAATCAAAGGTTCAGGACCCATGGGTTTCCAAGCAGGAATCGCATCAGCAGCATTAGGTGATGATACATACAGTCCA
>DATEAJ010000024.1:0-2126 GCA_035288445.1 Nitrosopumilaceae archaeon | reverse complement strand
GATCTCAAAAGAACGCATTGCTTGAGCAAGAAGCATCTCCCAACCATATATTATACTTGCACCTTGTTTTTTTGACTGTTCAAGTAATTCTGTATCAACTGGCATGTACACTATATCATATACTGTACAGTCTTTGTTGATAGTTCTTGTAGATATTGGACTAGAATTGTTTTTCATTCCAACCGAAGTCGCATTTACAATAAACTTGTAATTTCCTGCAGTGTTTCCAGCATTTGTCAAATCAATATACTCTGATTCCAGCCCTAATCTATTTGCAAATTTAACAAGCTCTTCGGCTTTTTCTCTGGTTCTGTTTGTAATGGTAACTTTGTGAGCTTTTTCTTTTGCAAATGCAGCTACGATGGCTCTTGCAGCTCCGCCTGCACCAACAAGCAAGACATTCGAGTCCTTGCAACTCAGATTTCGTTGCTTTATTGGTTCCAAGAACCCATCCATGTCAGTGTTGTATCCTTTGAACTTACCATTCTCGTTGTTAACAGTGTTTGTAGCTCCAATTGTTTTACAGTCTTCATCCATCTCATCAAGAAGCTTCATCATCTCTATCTTGTGTGGTATTGTCACGTTAAATCCAGCAATATTGATGAGCTTCAAGGACTCGATTCCCTCAGCTAGCTCTCCTTTTGGAATTCGATACGCAATGTATGTACAATCTAATCCCAAGAATGCAAAAGCAGCATTGTGTATTGCAGGCGAAAGAGAATGATCAATTGGGTCGCCTATTACAGCATAAGTCTTTGTCATGATATCATTTTTTCAACTTGAAGATTGATTTAACTTCATCTAGGCTAAATTGACCTGGTGCAACTGGTTTGCCAAGTGAAACATATGTGTAAGGGCTACCAAACTGTGTGCATAGAATCCTAGACATGCGTCCGCTGTCTCCCATTGCAAAGGCAACAAGTCTGTGATCTTTTGGCAGGTTTTTATACAAAGATAAAACCTTCATGGAATCACCTATAGTTTTTGCACTAGTAACAATCTTGACATTTCTTGAAAACTTGCTCATCTGTTTTAATTTGATTCTTAACAGATTCTCTTCAGGAGTTTTTTTAAAATCATGCCATGAAACAAGCAAACTTGTCTTTGTTCTTTTTAGATACTGACGAAGGTCTTTGCTTTTTCTTATGGTATCATACTCTACATCAAGCAGATACGGATTGTATTCTGCGATTAACTTTAGTATGGAAATTCTGTTCTTTTCACCACCTGAAAACTTGCCGCCCTCTTTTCTTGGTCTTAGGGTACAGATGCATCTTTTCAAATCTTTTTTTACTAGATCTAGTGCTATTGGAACTTTGATTGGAGCCATGAAATCAAATCGCAACTCTGCATAGTCTGATCTTTTTAATGCCTGTCCTAGACGCAACCGGAGCTTTGCAGGACTTGATTCAGCTAGTGTAACACATGTCTTGTTTGCCATAATTCTTTTTGTAATGTTAGAAAATTAAGCCTTTGTTCAAACTAAATTTATTACAGGTTTTTTACCGTCTTTGATTTTAGAGCCTCTGAACCTCTCAACCCTGTTCCCAAATCGACAGCATCCTCGATTGGCGTTACAAAGATCTTGCCAAACACCTTCTCTCCGTCACTATGAACTGCTTTTAGAATGGCTTGGATTACCTCTTCAGATTTAGAGTCTTCAACAATTGTATAAATTAGATTGCGTGTGTTGAAATCAGCAGCATATTTGACAGTTCCTCTGAGTCCTGAAATCATGGGAGGTTCAACAGAACCTCTTCCTCTAACTTGGGCTACAGTGACTCCACTTACTCCAATTTTTTTTAATGCGTCAAGGATTGGTGTTAGATTTTCTATTTTTGTATGAACCTCGACTCTTTTCATAATAAGGATAAGATGAGAGTCCAAATAAACATATGTCCGATTAATAGCCAGATTCAATCCCAGGCTATAGGCGTTTTTAAAAAACAAGAAATCTAAATCAAAGGTACTTTTTTGATCTCTGTTCCAAATATTATATAGTGAATCAATTCATGATTTCCGTGTGGAAACCAAATTCTATTGTTAACGCTGATTCACGAGATCTTTCAAAAATAGGCAAAGACAAAGTTGCACTCACTGTTACTTCTCCGCCATATCACAATGCA
>DATEAJ010000023.1:0-8590 GCA_035288445.1 Nitrosopumilaceae archaeon | reverse complement strand
ATTAATTGTTATACCAAATGTAACTGCGATGCTGTTTTCACGTGGCTTCAAACAAACTGCAATACTTTCTATGACTTTTGCAGTTTCTTCAGTAGTAATTGGAATACTTACTTCTTATACATTTAACATAGTGCCTGGTGGAATGATTGTATTAATCTCAATTACATTTTTTTCTGTCTCACTTGGGATCAAATCAGCTGGTTTGATAAAAAATAAAACAATAATTCCAAATATTAAACAAGTATAACCTGAACTGAATTATTCTTTTTTATTCTACTAAACTGTCAATTCTTCTTTTATCCTTGATGCTATTTACAAAGAATAATGATGTTGCAATAATGCCTGCTGCTATAAGTGGTGACACAAGCTCTGCATATTTCATCTCAAACGCTCTGCTTTGTGCAACTATTGTCTGTCTTGGAATCTCTGTTATGGAAACCATTCCAAGCTTTTGACCTCGTTGTTCTGCAAACCAAATGTTTCCACTATCATCAGAGGTAATAAACTGTGTAAAGGATTGTTGAGTGGGAATCTGAATTTCTTTAAAATCATCATTGTAAGGATCATAGATACCTAATTTGTCAACAGTATGTTGCCCGATCCAAATATTGCCAAAATTATCTGACGCCATTCCAAAAGGAAGAGCATTAGCATCTAAAACTGGAATTTGTTCAAAGGTTTCAAGAGTAGTATCAAATTTGGTAATGGCAGGCCCAATATGCTCAGAAATCCAGAGATCCCCATTATTATCAAAAAACAGAGCTGTAGGTTCTTTTAGTGAATTTTCAGGAACAAATTCCTTGGATTTACCAGTATCTGGATTGATTACGCCGATCTTTCCTGCCTGTGCCTCAGTAAACCAGATATTCCCAGATCTGTCTAAAATAAGTGCAGTTGGTCCAGAAAGTGGAGCAGCTGAAATTTTAAACTCTTCGAATTTCTTTGTGTCCTGATCATACTTTAATAATATATTTTTGTCTGCTAATGCAACCCAGATATTATTTTTAAAATCGGTTTCTGTAAATACAGGTACAGACTTTATTGGGAGATTAATGTTTTCAAATTTTTCTGTAAATGGATCAAAGAATCCAATCTTTGAGTTTGGCGTGTCAGTATACCATATTTTTCCATCATTGTCTATATTCAATGTCACAGAAATTTGTCCATCGAATTCATACGGTTTGAGTTGTTTATCAACAATAGTAAATTTCCATATCCGTGGTTTAGCAGTATCGCTTATCCATATTGTGTCCTTACCATCAAATACAGGATAGAGTGGTGCAACATTTGTGTCTGGGAAACTATATTCGACTATATCTGTCTGTAATTCAGAAAGACGAGGTTTTATTGTAACATCAAAGGATACTGCATCGTTTGCATTTTGTTTTCGTAGAGATACAATTTCTATATGCCATGTTCCAGGAAAACCAAATGTTGCATTGCCAACATACTGTGTAACTAACGAATTATTATCTGTAGATTTGACTGGTAATAATTTAAGATCTATCGGCGAAATACCTTTCTGAGGATTTGAAACCTTCAATATTACCTCAAATATGTCATCAAGTGGTTTTTCATCAAGAGATGTAATGGATGTTGTGACTGTATTTGTACCAGTTGAGAGAGGATTTATTGAGATATCGAATTTTGCTGCACTTGAAAATTGCAATGTCTGATACCCAAATGAAACATTCTCTGCCTGTGCCTCTTGTATCTCATCTGCAGGAAGGGAGCTGTTTGCTAACAATGCAACAACTCCAAGAAGCACTATTCCAACTACTGATTCTATTTTTAGTGATCTCCCAAATTTGTTATAAACAAATATTTTACCAGATTCTAGATTTTTTTCTGCTGGCTTTTGTATCCTGAATTGATTATAGCCACCTATAGCAACCATTATGCTACCAAGTACAATTTTTGCAAGAATTAATTTACCATACGTTGAATCGTAAAGCAGTCCTACATTACTTTCCAAAAACCAAAGCAATGTGGGACCTGTAATAATTAAAATTCCTACTGCAATAATTACCATACTAGAAATTTTTGGTATGATCAAAAGAGAAAATTGTTCTTTTTTGTCAGATTCTAGCTTAGAAAATGAAGGGATCATTACAAACGCAGCATAAATTACTCCGCCAATCCATACTGAAGCAAGAAGATTGTGCGCATAATCTAATACTATTGCAGGTTCATGTGTACTAGCTGTTCCATGACCCAACATTGTTGTTGTTGAGATCAATGCAAGTGAGAATCCGAGAATTAGAAGTTGTTGAATTTTTACAACAACTACTTTTCTTTCTGTCCAGAACCATATTACCAATAAAATTATTGTAAATATCATTCTTACAAGCCAGGTTGTACCAAATCCCGTCTGTATTACTTCAAGTGCTGTGGTTTGTAGAGCTATGGTTTGAACTGCCAACATCATAATGTTTGATGCCAGAACCAAAAGCAAGCCAATGCCAGTTATTTTTAAAAATAAATGAGAATGGGTTTTCTGTAATACTTCAAAGTTTTCTCTCATAGACCTTTTTGTTTTAAGTGATCTCCAAATCAATAATGAAGAAAGAACAGCACCTAACACAACTACTTGTCCAATCAAACCTGGAAACCTTGCTGCAGCTTCTGGAAGATATATTGCCGGTTGCTCTGTTTTTTCTTTCAAATGTAATGAAATTTTTGCATTGCCTACAGAAAAGACAAAGGCATCATCTACCACATGCCCGTCCACTTTGGAAAGTACTTTACTTGTTACTGTATATACTCCATCGCTTAATGGTAGTGTAGTAACAATAAGTGAATTTTCACTATCAAAATATTTTGTATCTTTATTGTCTATTTGATTTCCAGTGTTATCAAGAACTTTGATTGTACTAAATTCAACTTCTACTGTTTCAGAATAATGAATTATTACTTGTGTTATTCCTACGGAAATGTTTGAAGATTGTGCAGGTTCTGTTGTTACTATAAATGGATGAGCATATGCTAAACCAATGCTAATACTAGAAACAATAATTATAGAAATAAGGAATAGAAGTTTTCTCACAGTTACAAAATCTTGTTATGATAATTTAAACAATTGATTACTTCTATGTATGTACCAGAATTGAGCAAAGATAATAACATGTAATAGTTAGACGTTATTCATGAACAAAATTTCTTCATTTGTACTTATTTTGTCGCTACTACTTGTTAGTGGATTCTCTTCAGCTTATGCACACAAAACCATAACAGTGGAAAATCTTGAAATTGAAGTGGGTTGGCAGGACGAACCACCACTTGTTGGTTTTATGAATGCGATTACTTTTGAAATAAATGAAAACACATCGGATGGACAGAGTGGTGTAAAAAATTCATTCAAAAATTTGATAGCAACTATAAAATCTGGCGGATTGGAAAAAACACTTGATATAGATTCTGATCCGCAGGCAGGGCATTATCACTCTAAAATAATTCCAACTAGGACAGGAAGCCTTGTTATAGAGTTAAAGGGAGATATTAACGGAATTCCAATAGATTCTGAAATCACAGTTGAAGACGTAGAAGACAAATCATTACTTGCATTTCCTGATACCATAGGTTCATCGGATCAAGATGTTGCAGCATTAAAAAACGCTATGTCTGGATTACAAACAGAGATTTCTTCACTAAAATCCAAGATTGGTGGAATGGACACAACCTCTAGTAACTTTAGTGCAGAAACAGCTTATAATTTTGGAATATTTGGACTTTCTCTTGGCGCAGC
Source organism: Nitrosopumilaceae archaeon (assembly GCA_035288445.1). GTDB lineage: Archaea > Thermoproteota > Nitrososphaeria > Nitrososphaerales > Nitrosopumilaceae > UBA8516. The sequence continues at coordinate 4,845 of DATEAJ010000023.1, read as the reverse complement.
TGGCGTAATCTTAGCGATAGTTGCCATGATAAAAAGAAAATAATGATTTAGAGTTTTGGAATAACTCTACTTTTGGCAGTTACTGCAATGATACTTACTATGCTTATTGCAAGCACTAGGGCTGCAATAGTACCAAATTCTGGAACTACTTGTAAGGAAACCACATCACCTATAGGACCTGTCCAATTTGCTTCCTCATCGGGAAGTCCAATGCCAAGTATTGTTACTTGTACATCTACTGGACTGTCAGATGCTAAAGCATCAGTAACGTGCATTCCTTCACCAGCATGTTCATGCATACCAGATTCAGAAATCACATCTAATCCATTCTGCATTGCAGCTATATCATAGTTGACGTGCTCTATTGCATTTCCATCTGCATCTGTGAAGGTTACATGTATTGACATTTCTTCACCTGCTTCTGGAATGCTGGATTCAATTTCTACGTTTATTGATCCGTCAGATGACATTGCATTTGCATAAGTCTCTTCCTCATCTGTCATTTCTTCCTCTTCCTCCTCCATCGTTTCAGCTTGAGCAGTTACAACTCCCTTCATCCATGGATGAACCATGCAGAAGTATGGAAATGTTCCAGCTTCTTCAAATGTTTGGGAAAATGTTTTTCCTGGACCGAATAAACTACTGTCAAATTCAGTACCGACATTGTCAGGATCATTTGTCAGATCTCCACTTGTAGCGGTATGTGCAGCGGTGTCTGTGTTTTTCCATGTGACTTCTCCACCTACATCAATTATTGCTTCATATGGATCATAACAAGAGTTTGTTTCTTCACAACCTGGTGTTGATGAACCTACTGCTATACTTACCTCAACTTTTGCATGATCAGCAAAAGCACTTGGTGTAATTGCAACAATTGCAGCTACAAGTGTCAAAACAACAAAGAATGAACCTATTGATTTTGACTTCATGTTGTGAATATTTAAATGAGTCTTATAAAAAGGTGATCCTTATTTTCTCTATAATTTTCCAAATTGTCCAAGATGAGAACATGGCACCAGCTCCTATAAAAGACAAAACTAATGCTGATGTTGAAACCATCATGAATTGTACATTTCCAATTGCAACTGAAATTAATGTCAACACTAATGAAGTAAAAATTATTATCACTGCAATTTTAATTCGGGATCTGGATACTTCTCTGATAGATTTGATTGCAAGACCTGCTGGCCAAAGATAGGTTGCACCAATGAGAGATGATACCATCATACCTGATGTTAACACGGAGGTTGCATCACTTCCAACACTAGAAAGTTTTGCAATTTGCAAGATTCCAAGAAGAGGTGTTATTCCAGCTCTGACGAATTCTTGTAAAATGGGATTATTTCTTTCTACATCTGCTATTGAGGGGCTAAAAGTATAGTATGCAGCATTAAATGCATTAATGAAACTTGAACCAACAGATGTTGACATTATTGTATTGTCTCTATATTCTCTTAGAAACTGAACTTGTGGAGCAAGCTCAGAACCAAATGCTGCTGTAGCAATCAGGCATCCATTTTTTGGTTGTGATGTTTTCCCAGCAGTAATTGCAAATGAAGCTGTTTCTGTAGGAATTGGTTGAAACAATATTCCTTGTACATCAACAGAAACTTTGTACTCTCCAGCTTCCTGAAATTCATATGGGATTGTAACAGAACCAATCGCAGTATGAGTTAATGGAATTCCAAATACTTGTGTATCTTCTTTTGTAACAGTTATTGAATAATCTATATGTTCTTGAACTGCTTTCGTATTTTTGTTTATGAAATCTATTTTTAATTTAGTTTGTTCTTCTGGTAGTGGGTGTGCTGGAATTGTGGACAATCCTACTTGTAAAGTGCCTTTGTTAGTTAACACAACTTTTTGTTCAGATTGTTCCTGAGCATATGCAGGAAATATTACCAAAGTCAACAAAATTAATGTTAGAAGAGTTTTCAATACTGTATCCTCTCTTAACTATAAATAAGAATTTTGCCAGTTTTATTCTTTAATGTGTATAGAAAACAAAATTTTGAATTATGAGCTTGCTTGTGGCTTTACAACATGTAATGATATGGCATGATCATCTATGAGGGCGCCTACGCCTATAGATACAGATTTTATTCTAAGTACAACTTTAGTCAAATCTTCATCTGGGATACTATACTTCTCAGCCAAAATGTTCCTTATTCTGGTTTCTGTATTTAATATCTCATTTAGTTGTGATGGTATGGACACATCAAGTGGTTTACGTAACATTTCTTTTGGAATCGTGCCAGTTACATCTTGAATTATATAAAATGATATCTTGTCTACAACAACTTCATGTGGTAAAGTAGGTAGAGCATTTGCTGTATAGAATACCTGAACATCAAGAAGATTTATCTCATCTTCTGAAAAATTTGTTAACACTTTAGTACTTTCAGTTCCCAACATAGAATCTAACTGTATTCGTATAATGGTAAAACCCTCTACTATCTTTTCATTATTATTTCCAAGCCCAAGTAATTCTCTTATTTGTTTACATACTACGCCAGTAGATGTTTCTCCATCCAGATTTTTTACAACTGCATTTGAGCTTGTCCCATCATTGACAACAACATTCCATAATATTGTGATCGGAAAGTTCTGTTTGTTTAGGATACTGACATCTGTATCATAATGACCGGGTCTGAGTGGTCCTTCACTTCCAAAGACAGAACCACATACAAATTTTGCAGTATATGTGATGTTTCGTATAGGATCAGTTTTTATTGAATTGATTCCAATAGGTGAGTTAGTAAATGTTGTAACTGCTGATGATTCTTGCACTTCTACTATCTTTGAGAGTTTGTCAACATCGTACCCAGAAGATGCTTTGATTTGAGTAACTGTATAATTTCCATTTTTTACACCTAATATTATCATAATTCCATCTTTATCTTTTTCAGAATCTAATGCAGAATTGTCCTTGATTGTCAAAGTTCCAATCAATTTGAATGGATCTGGAGTTATGGAATATTCTGTTCCTCCAAGTAAAATATTGTCTCTTGTAAGCGTGATTATAGTGATAGACGAATTTTGTGCAGATGCAAAATTTTCATTATTTTGCGAGTTCAGGTTTAATGAAAAATAAGAAACTAGTCCAATTACGAATATCCCTAAAACAAAAGAAATTTTTTTCCAATTCATTTTCTTATTTGCTTTTTACTCCTCAATCATTTATATCATTAGTAATAATGTGACTAAGAATTAAATAGAATTATCTGTCTCGTTTTATACACATGCAATTTATCTATAACAAGAGTATTCTGTCAGTAATCTGTGGATTCGTATTTCTTTCTTTTGTAACTATGGTAGTGCCTTTTGAAGCACATGGTGACGGTCTTTTCATGGAAAATCTACCACCTGCAACTATAGGAAATAGACAAGCAAGTCTTTTTGTTAAAATAAGTCCTCCAATACTTACTTCCGAAACTGTTCAGGACACATTTTTACAACTTAGATTGTTTGACGCAAATAATAATCAGACAATTCCACATACTTCCTACTTTGTTACAGTTAAAAAAAATAGCGATCTCCTAATGAGAGATCTATTCCACTCTCATTCTGGATTAATTACAATAAAGATTCAGCCAACAAACACACCAGGAAAGTGGCAAGTCTTTGGTGATCATGAACCATTTCAAGGAGGATGGACTTCAACAAACGATCAGGTTAGTGTGAAGGCACCAATACTTCTAGAAGGAGGACTATATCACTTCGCAATAGAAATCTTTGGAATAGATAATGACAGAAATATCTTCATTCCATCAGAAGCTCCGAAATTTGACTCCTATCTTAGTGTTGGTGACATCTACCATCAGAAAATTTCATATCAAACTAAATCTTACGATACCACAATAATCTCATACTATGACGAGGTCAACAATTTTAAATTTGACGAATCTAAAAAACTCCTTTTATTTTCTATGCCATTTAACTGGGATATGTCGAGAATAGAAAATCAAAACATCTTTGTACATGAAGAGATTCAAATTCCAAAATCATTCAAAGAATTTACTGATACTTCCACATTTACTGCAAAAGTAAATGGAATTCCACTCATAGGAAGAATGCTTGCAGTAGATCCATACTCAAAAGAAGATGCTCTAATTCTGCATTATCTAATAAACAAAAACGACATTTTAGAAATGGCAAAAACAATTTCGCCAGACAAGAAGACAATGGATTTCACTCTTTCTCCAGGAAATGCAGATGTTGCAACATCTACTGAGATATTAACTGACTTTGGAGGATTTAGAGCTCAACTTGGATGGTCACCATCTGATTTAAAAACAAACTCAAAGACTGATCTCACTGTTACCTTCTTTGATGCGTTTTCAGGACAGAAAGTAGCAGGCGATGTAAAATATGATCTTAAAATACTTGACAAAAATGGCAATGCAGCCTTTTCCAAAACAGATCTTAACGCAATTAATGCAGTAAATACTCAATCAGTCAACTTTGAAAGTAATGGCGTTTACAATCTAGAAATAGATATCAAATCAATCACGATAAATGGAAAGACTGACACAAGCAGACCTGGCATCGCAAGAGGATATGCTGTGATTCCTTCTACAATTACTTCTGTCCCAAGTGAGATAAAAATTCCTGACTGGATTAGAAATAATGCAAAGTGGTGGTCAGAAGGTTCTATTGGTGATAAAGACTTTGCATCAGGAATTCAATACATGATCAAAATAGGAATAATTTCTGTCTAGTCTAAATCAACAAATATTATTATACAAACTAAGACGTGAATTTAATCATTAAATGATTCCAATACGTGATGAAAATCCAAAACCTGCAGGTTACAGACCAAAACTAACTTATGCATTAATAGCA
>DATEAJ010000022.1:0-3700 GCA_035288445.1 Nitrosopumilaceae archaeon | reverse complement strand
ATACAATGTGGTAGCTATCAGCCTAATAATCCAGTTTATGAAGAAATGACTACAGTCAAAGAAAAAGCCGATGCAAAAAGTAGTATGGATTATCAATCAGAACAAAAAAAGTTTGAACGATAACAAATCCCAGTAAATTTAAAATTTTTTTAATCCTTCCTCTAAAACTTGATTGATAACATAAGAAAAACTAATGGATTGATTCTTTTCTTTTAACATTTTAGACTGGATCGCTCTGATTTTCTTCTCAAGATTTTCATCTAACATAATGGTTTTTCTTGAAGCCATACTATCTTCGCCAATTAACATTGTATTACTGTAATACTATATAGTTACTAGAGAGATATAGAAACTACGTAATCTATGTTTGCTAATCGTAAATAATCAATAAAGAACAAAAATTCAATGAAAACAATACTGATTACTACAATGATGGGAATTCTTCTAACTTCTATTTTCTTGCCGGCTGTTGCAAATGCCCAATCATCAATTAAGATTGATGGTGCGGGGGCAACTTTTCCTTTTCCTCTAATTGATTTATGGAGGGTAAAATATACTGAAAAACATTCAAACATTTCAGTTAACTACCAATCAATAGGCAGTGGAGGTGGCATTACACAGCACATTGGAAAAACTGTTAACTTTGCTGCTTCTGACGCTCCATTAACCTCAAAGGAATTAGATGCAGCACCTGATTCACTTCACATCCCAGAGGCAATCGGTGGAGTAACAGTAACATACAATATCCCAGAATTTCCTCAAAGTGGATTAAAACTAACTTCAAAAAATCTTGCTGACATTTTCTTAGGAAAGATTACAAAATGGAATGACCCTGCAATTAAAGCAGATAACCCCGATGTGAAACTTCCAAATAAAGTAATCCTCGTTGCACACCGTTCTGATGGTTCAGGAACTACTTTTGTATTCACAGAGTATCTTGATATGGTAAGCCCTGAATGGCATGAAAAGGTTGGTTTTGGAAAGACTGTACCATGGCCTGTTGGCGTAGGTGCAGCAGGAAATGAAGGAGTAGCAAATGTTGTAAAATCAACACCATACGGAATGGGATATGTTGAACTTGCATATGTATTACAAAATAAAATGCCATATGCACATCTTCAAAATGCAGATAAAACAGCATTCATAGCTCCATCTGTTGAAACTTTTGCAGCTGCTGCAAAAAGTTTATCCTCAAAGCTGCCACAAGCTCATCAAAAATGGGAGGGTACATCTATAAACAATGCACCAGGAGACAATTCATATCCAATTACTAGCTTTACCTACATCATATTATACCAGAATTTAGAAAAGGCAACTAAATGTAAAGAACAGGCACAAGAAACAGTCAATTTCATAAAATACATGATTACAGAAGGCCAGAAATATGCAACTGGTCTCAATTATGTTCCTATACCTGACCAAGTCGCAAAAATAGGACTTGATGGACTATCGCGTGTCACCCATAATGGCGAAAAACTCTTAGTTGGAACTACACAAAGTGGAGAAAACATTCCACAATCTACTGCTAAACAAGATAAGGTGCCAGCTTGGATTAAAAATAACGCAAAATGGTGGGCACAAAAACAGATTGGCGACTCTGACTTCCTAAGTGGAATACAATTCATGATCCAGCAAAAAATAATTCTAGTCAGTGGAACACCCACAGGATCAAATCAGGCTAATACTCCAGTTCCTGATTGGATTAGAAATAATGCAGGCTGGTGGTCAGATGATCTCATTTCCGAAGATGAGTTTGTCAAAGCCCTTGAATTTCTAATAAACAATGGAATAGTTAGAGTCTAACAGAACACAATAATTTTTTTATTTTTTTCTGAGTTGATACTTTGTTTTATTAGAATCTTGATAATTTTTTTGATGAATACAACAAAACCGTTTTTGGTTTTGTATTATTTGTTTTTTGATTTGATCTATATAGAACTAAGGTGACTATGTTAACAACGTAAACAATATGCATTCGAAATATTACATACCAATCTAAATTATCCTTAATGAATATCATAAAAACAACATCCATTGTTGCTGTAAGTGTCATTGCTACATTAGCAGTAGCCGCAATAATGGGTTTCCAACTAACGGAAATCATTGCCGAAGAAGTACAGAAACCAGTATACACTTATGCAGAAGGAGTAGAAATTTATGGAGTGTTCAAATTTCGTGAAGGAGAAGAACTAATTCCAATTCAGGTATTTGCACAAACAAAGGGATTTCTTAGAACAGAACCCTTCATATTTACCATGCAAAAAATAGTTGGCCTCACTCCGCTCTTGCACAAGCATGTAGATGAGTCATTTCTTTTTAGAAACTCAGAATCTCAAAAGCAGGACTGGAATCCATTTGACGTAGAGATGATCCTTGCTACAGGTCCATACGAAAAACGTTCTTTCACCTATAGTAAATGCTTCATAAAGGATTACAAAATCAATACTCTTAGAGATAATGAAGAAGGTTACATGAACAAAGGATTCGCAGTAGTTGAAGACTATACCCTAGAATGTAGAGATATGAACATAAACAATCCTGCACTCACAGAAATGATGACTACGCCAGAAGATGAAAAGGCACACACCATAAGTACACTGGATTTGAAAGAACCATTTACTACTTGGAGTGAGCACTTCAAATATCAAAAGCCTGGTTCACTACAGCAGCAGCCGTAAACCAAACTATTTTTTTCTTTTTTATTTTTCTGAAATAACTGATTTTATATTTTCATTAATAACAACTTCAGCAATATCAGTAGAATATTCTACCGTTCTTCTAATATCTTCTAAAACAAATTTTATGACGGATGAGCTCTCTGATTCCTTTAAGTTAGACATAACTTCTTTTTCATCTTGTACAGCCTTTGAAGCTTGTACGGCAACTTTTTCTGCTAAAGAATAGTCACTTTTAGTCAATGCTTGAATAGAATTTTCAAAAACATTGAGAGCAGATTCACTTAAGTGATTAATGAATTGTATAGTTTTTTTATCAATTGGAGAATTCAAAAATTTTATTCTTTTTGCAATTAAAACAGAATGATCTGCAATTCGTTCAATACATCTAATGACAGTTCTATATGCTAAGCAATCAGATGGTTTTTTCAAACCTATCTCTAAAAGTATTTCTCCATTCTGGACAGCTTGAAAAAGGTTTCTAAGCATATACAAGCTAAATCTGTCCACCTCATCGTCCATTTTGATAACTTCTTCTGCAGCTTCTTCATCCATTATACCTAAGGCATCAATTGCTTCGCGGTGCATATTAGATGCCATAAGATACATTCTTCGAAGAGCTACCTCAAATGATAATTCAGGCAATCTTGTAAGAACTTGAATACTAATTGACTCTGAACTTGACTCGACAATTTCAGTGCCAATCATCGAGGTTCTAGCAAGTTCTCTTATTGCCCTTGCATGACTTGATTGGATTTTAATCCCCTTGGAACGAATTTCAATGATTTTATACCCAGCAAGATATATTGCAATTATTTTTCTTTTCAAGGATTCTTCCGAATCATCTTTACTGATCTCTATTATAGATTTTTTAGCTTCAAATTTATCCATAGGGAGTAGTGTTAAAGAGTTATTCGGATTTTTTATTAGAGTAACTTCATCACCAATTTTCATTTTTAGATCGTCGATCCATTTTTTTGGAAGTGATATAACAAATGTTGAACCACCAGTAAGCTGTAACTTTC
>DATEAJ010000021.1:0-6105 GCA_035288445.1 Nitrosopumilaceae archaeon | reverse complement strand
TGATGATATCATCTCAATGAAAAAACAATATGATGACGATTATATCATAAACCCGACAAGTCAGCTTGAATTGATGAAAAAAAACTGGGGTGGAAATGGCACTACTCCTGTAGATTGCCCTACATGGGCAATACTCTCAGTAGATCATATGGGACGTGAGAAAAAACCATGTTGCATTGGAAGTGCAGACAAAGACTCGATGAAACCAATATGTGAGGATTGTGGTCTTGGTTGTTATTCTGTTCTTGTTGGATATGGAATAAAAGGATAAAATGTGATTTATTTAACAAAAATTCTTTAAAAAGCATTTATAATATTTTATTCTAATACTCCTATCTTGGATCAGGAAGAAGAGTTTGCTTTATGCATCCAATGTGGAAATGCTTTAGAGAAATGTGTTTGTGTTTGTCCATTTTGTGGTGAACGTGATAAATGTGAGTGTGCACTTTTTGATGCAGCAACTGGCGGTTAATTATATCGTACCATTAATATCTGATAAAAAGCAAGACTGGATGTGCAATCAACAGACATAACGTGGGTTATAGGCGGACCACAAGGAAGTGGCATTGAATCAGCTGCCAATATTTTTGCTCGAACATGTGCCATGACTGGTTTACAAATATTTGGAAAACGAGAATTTTATTCAAACATTAAAGGGGAACACAGCTACTTTGCAGTTAGAATATCTGATAAAAAGATCAGATCTAACGTAAAAGGTATTACTCTACTTGTAGCATTTGATGCCGAAACTTTGTTTAGGCATGTTGATGACGTATATGACGACGGTGCAATAATATGCGATTCTGATCTAGCACAAATCAAAATTGATGAAGTTCCGACGTTGGACACTTTATTTAAATCTAGATTGATAGAACATCTTTCTTCTAAAAATAAAGAATTGTCGGTTCAGGGATTATTGGACATATGTAAAGAAAGAGGTGTCACAATCCATCTTGTTTCTTTTAAAAATATACTAACCTCTCTGGCAGAAGAGATTCAGAACCCATCTGTTAAAAACATGTTTAGAATGTTAAATGTACTAGCTGTATCCATATCGCTTGGATTTTTGGGCCTGTCTTCTATACCGCTTTTAGAGTCGGTAGAGGCTATATTTCATGCCAAACCGAAAATAGCAGAGTTGAACAAACAAGCGGCAAATTACGGGTATAATTTCGCAACAGCCAAGTTTCCAAAATTTAAGTATTCTATTTCAAGTATAGAAAAGAAATCAAACACATTCCTAGTTCAAGGCTATCAAGCCACTGGACTTGGTAAGATGGCATGTGGATGTAGATTTCAATCATACTATCCTATTACACCAGCGTCTGATGAAAGTGTATTTTTGGAATCAAATGAGGTCTTTGATGTAAAAAATAATCGTCCAGGCTCTACACTTGTAGTACAAACTGAAGACGAAATTTCTGCGATTGGTATGGTTATTGGTTCAGCTCTAACAGGTGCAAGATCTGCAACTAGTACATCTGGTCCAGGATTTTCTCTTATGACTGAAGCTCTTGGTTGGGCTGGAATAAATGAAGTACCGATAGTAGTTACACTATATCAAAGAAGTGGACCATCAACAGGTCTGCCAACAAGACATGGTCAAGATGATCTAATGTTTGCGATACATGCAGGACATGGTGATTTTCCAAAAATTGTATATGCATCAGGAGATGTAGAAGAAATCTTCTATGATACTACAAAATGTTTTAACTTTGCAGAGTATTTTCAAATGCCAGTAATACATATACTAGACAAATTTCTTGCTAGTACAATTACTACCTGCAAAAGGTTTGATCCAAATTTAATAACGATAGATAGAGGTAAACTCCTTGAGAAAATAGAAAATGACGGTTACAAAAGATTCTCCATTACAGAAGACGGTATATCCCCACGATCAAAATTAGGGCTTGAGAATGGTATTTTCTGGAACACTGGTGATGAAAGTGATGAATTTGGTCATATTTCAGAAGATCCAATAAATCGAGTTCAGATGATGAACAAGAGAGCATCAAAACTTGATCTTGCTTTAAGGACAATCACAAAAGAAGACCAAGCAATAAGTTTTGGAACGGCAGAATTTTGTGTATTAAGCTGGGGTTCTACCAAAGGGCCAATTCTAGATGCTATTGATATGTTAAAGAAAGAGGGATTCAATGTTGGATTTATCCAACTAAAATTATTACAACCATTTCCAACAGATCGTATAAAATCACTTCTTAAAGAAACAAAGATCATAATCGATATTGAAGCAAACCAGGCTGCACAACTTGGTTCTTTGTTAAATGAACATTTGGATAAAAAAGTAGACTATTACATTTTGAAATATACTGGTAGACCTATGACTAGCACAGAAATCTATGACTCGCTAAAAAAAATTCTACAGAACGAAGCAGAAAAAACACAGGTGTTGACATATGGAGCCTAAATTAGCTGATTACAAAACAGATGTGCACAATGATTGGTGCCCAGGATGTGGTGACTTTGGAATTGTAAATGCAATACAAATGGCGTTAACAGAAATGAAGATTCCAAGACACATGGTAGCAATATTTTCTGGAATAGGCTGTTCTGGTAAAACATCTCATTTTCTAAATGTATTTGGTGTACATACCCTGCATGGAAGAGTCTTAACATTTGCACAAGGTGCAAAGCTTGCAAACCCTGACATGACAGTTATAGCTGCAGGTGGAGATGGTGATGGTTTAGGAATAGGTGCAGGGCATTTCGTTGCTGCAGGTAGGAGAAATGTTGACATGGCATACATTATTTTCAATAATGCAGTATATGGTCTAACGAAAGGACAAGCATCTCCAACCCTTCGCTTAGGGGAAAAGACAAAATCACTGCCTAATCCAAACGTAAACCAAGCTGTCAATCCAATAGCCCTAGCAATAGCAAGTGGCTTTACTTTTGTAGGAAGAGCATATGCATACGATGTAAGACAGCTAAAAGATCTAATTATAGCAGCAATTAAACACAAAGGACTTGCATTTCTAGATGTACTACAACCTTGTCCAACATACAATGATATCAATACTAGGGATTGGTTTGCAGGATTAGACAACGTTGATGAAATTACCCAAAAACCAAAACCAAGAATCTACAAACTAGAAGAAACTGGGTATGATCCTATGGTCCATTATGGTTCTGAAAGTGAAGTAAACGAAAAACTAACGCAGGGACTCATTAAATCAAATGAATGGGATACAAAAATTCCTACGGGTATATTCTACCAAAATGAGCTTGTCGCTCCATATGAAGAAAGAATAGCCGATAGAGTACCAAATTATCTTGAAAATCCGCCTGCAATACAACCAATCTCATCTGATGGAAAATCAATAACTGATATCTCAAAGATCTTAGACTCGCTCGAGGTCTGAAAGATAAATTATTTAGAGCGGTAGTTCAAAAGAGATGGAAATTTTTGTTACTGGTTGTGACATACAGCATTCCACACCTCAATCTGGCTTGCCCAAAAAGAGCTTGGATATCATCCAAAAATTACGTTAAAGGAAGGACTAGAAAGGCTACTCAAACCGCCATTATAAAATAAGTTATTAGCAGGTTGAGAGGGAGAATAGTTTACCGTTGAATCTTTCAGAAGCAAATAAGGTCTTTCGTAAATCCATAATCAAGGGTTACTTTGAAACTCGTCTTTTGAATCTAGATTTTAAAAAATCTAACATAAAACATCCATCAATACAAGATGATGGTCTTATGCAAACAAATCTTTTGCATCTCTTTTTTGATATTGATACAGGAAGCGACTATCCTGATGGTGATGAATGGTTCATGGCAGAATTCATTTTTCCATACAGCATAAAAATTCCTGATAGCATAAAGGGGCCTGATTACTTTAGCACTATTTCAGTTGGAGATGGTAAAAATTTTTGGCGACACAGGGAACTTATTCGATACAAATATGGTAAATCAAAAAAACTGGAAGAATCACTTGATTTCATAGAAAAAAAATACAAAGAATTGAACTCTTTATTAGAACCATTGCAAAAAGATCTCAAGTGACAAGCTTCCATTCGTTTTCTATAATGACATATTTTTTATCATTGGAAAACGCTGTGGTTAACTGCCATCTGCTGGTAGACTTATCAAACATGTAAACTATGTCTGTAATGTTTTGAGGAATTTTTTGTGGATCTAGTTGATACTGTAATAATTCTAAAATAAAATCAATTTTTTCTATGGCTGTGTTAAATAAACGATGCTCATCAAGATCTACAATAAATTTTATATTTGGTTTTCCAGAAAAATGCATGTAAATTTTAATATTTTTGCCTCCACCTCTGCGCCTCTTCATCTCTTTCAATATTCCTTTGACTTTATCCCATCTCATATGACCAAACCATTTGAAAAATTCATCACTAAATTCTAATGGAAAATATACATCCATCATGGTTGAGTAATCTTCATCTTGTTCTGTCTCAAGTTGTTCCACTGTAAACATGTCATTTAATAATCCATATAGGACTTCGAGTTCCCATGGAGAAACTCCATAGTATTTTAAAGATGCTACAAGGGTCCCTTGCGCCAACATTTTAAGTAATTAAAAAATCTAATTAAAGGTTCTAAATTGTCTGTAAATATTTCCAGAGATAAAATACACCTATAGTTCCTATGAAAAATACCATGGGTTTCCATGCAAATACAGGGAATTTTGGATTTGTAAGCTGCACTTTATAATTATCAAGTACCGTATGAACATACTTCTTAATTTTTTCATTCCAAATCTTGTATTCTATTTGGTGTTTTTTTAGAAGCGTTTCTATTTCATAAAAAACAGGCGTTCTTTGACAGAAAAGGTGTTGCAAATAATCCCTTGAAACTTCAACTTCTGCTTGTATTGCTATAAGCTCCTTTTTCATTTCAAGCAGTCTTACATGCATCTCCCAAGGTTTTTTTAGTTTTAAAGTGAGACCACTTCCAATTTGGAAAGGCATTTTGTGTTCAAACTTTACATGAGTAAAACCTTCTTTTGAAAAGATCCTTAAAAGTTCATCAACATTTTTTCTGACTACTATAGTAAGCTGCTCTACACCCATCTTATGATCCACGTTAATTTTATGTCGTACGCCATCAAAAAGAGATATCGTCTTTGGATACCTGGTCAGAAATTCTACCATAGCTTGCGGTCTAATTTGCCTATATTAAAACCCTAGGTGTGTTTATTATTTGTCTTTAATCCACGAATGTATACACACTGATCGTAAGAAATAGCCATCTCATGTTGACTTATCTTTCTGTCAGTAATTTTCACGTCTGAGTTTTTTATTATTGCAATAGGAGTGCTGTCTGAACCTTCGCCCATCTTGAGGTTTGCAATAGATGCAAGATTGTCTGCTACAGCTTGAAAAGTAACTTTTAATGGATTTCCACGCAGATCCTTCTGACCACGAATGTCAGAAAGAGGCTCAATACCGGCACAAGCGATAGCAACTCCCGTTGTTCCAACTCTTGCAGGCATCAATCTGCTATCTATTATTAGTATGCCAACATGTGCAGAAAACTTCAAGAAAAATTTGCGTCGTAGTTGCTCTGCAATCTGATATGAGTCAATAGGATATAGAATTAATTTTCCCTTTGGTGCATTTGATTTATCGATTCCCGCATTTGGAGCTAAAATATTGTCAGATGAGGTAATTACAAAACCAGGAACTCCTCCAAAAACTACATCAGACTCTCTCAAAATAATCTCAGCAATTTTCGGATTAAGATAAAATTTTGTTGCAAGTATTCTTGATTCTTTGGATGATATGACTTTTTCATATTCGATTAATCTTCCTTGAGAATTTGCAACGTATTTGCTTGAAATAACTAGAACATCACCATTTTCTAATTTAATCTGTGATCTCTGTAGCAAATCCACTAAAGTTTCAAATAGATCAAAATCGTGTGTTTTAAGATCTGATTTTATAGTCTGTACTGAAATAGACATGACAATACTGTCTTTCTTAGACTTTTTAGCCTTCTCCTCCAAACCTTTTAATTTCAAAAAACATGCATTTTCTACATCTAGGAATGAACATAACCGAAAAGATACTTGCTAGGGCGTCTGGAAAAACAAGCCTATCGCCAGATGATGTAGTT